>CANJYI010000226.1 GCA_947478975.1 Chthoniobacteraceae bacterium | reverse complement strand
TTCCACGTCATTCCTCGTCATTCCTCGCCCTCCTTCAGGCGCTTCCAATCCGAGGCCCTCTCCGAGAAAAGCCAATCACGGCGTCACGCTTCCTACTGGGCCCGCATGGCACAGGCAGTGATCCGCAGATGAAAAAGATGTGCACAGATGAAAAACGTGCCTCCGGCTACCACCGATGGCTTCTTCTCATCTGTTAAATCTGCGAAATCTGCGGATACATCTCTGAATTAAAGGTTTACGCGATTCTTTCAGCGACCACCGCTCGCGGGCACCCAAAAAGGCAGGCGCCTCTGGCGTTCCTCTCTGCTGCGGCAATTGCCTATTGCGACGCCTTTGGAGGGGTGCTTTTGTTAGCGATCCGTCTTTCCTTAAGTTCTCCCCTTCCCAACAGCACCGACGCTCACCACACACAGACAAGAGACCGGCTGCCGTTTCCTCAATGAGCGGCACCTAACCGCCATGGCAAACTTTCGTTTTAGGCAGATCATTCAAAGGTCTTTTTTTCTTTTCGCGGGCCTCTGCTGGACTCTCTGCTTCACCAGCTGCGCCACCCATCCCGAAACCGGGGTGCGCAAAACAAGCACGACCTTCACCTGCGTGGTTCTGGACGCCGGTCACGGCGGCCACGACTCCGGGGCGCGCTCGCGCAAGGGGCTTCTGGAAAAAGACATCACCCTCGATGTGGTCCGCCGACTCGCTCCAAAGCTCAGGGCCGCCGGATTCCGCACCGTGCTGACCCGCAGCTCAGATGTGTTCATTCCGCTCGACCGGCGCGTGGAAATATCGGAACGGGAACACTCCGCTGTCTTTCTCAGTGTGCATTTCAATGATGGCGGACGGAGGCAGGTTGCCGGGATGGAAAGCTACTATTTTTCCGGAGAATCCCGTCGGTTTGCGCAACGACTGGTCGGCGCGCTTGCAGACATCACAGGCGCCTCCAACCGGGGCTCGAGGGAGGCAAGGTTCAGAGTGTTGCGCTGCAACCTCAATCCGGCGGTTCTCGTCGAATGCGGCTACCTCTCCAGCCGCCAGGAGACCAAACTGCTCGAGCAGCCCATCTACCGGGAGAAGATCGCAACGGCACTCGCCGAGGCCATCGTCAAACAAAGAGGCGGACCCATCACCCCCGCCGGCCAGCAGCCTGTCATCCCGCAAAACGCGGCTTCCCTCAGCGTAGGAAGCCATCCAGCCTCAACGCTTTCCCTCGCCACCCTTGCCCGTGCTTTGCGCATGCAGGAAAATGCGCGCTTCAACTTTCCTCCGGGAGCGTAAGCCTCCCGTCGAAAAACCTCCCACCTCCCCCCCGATGCACACCCCCCCTCGAGCGGTCGCTGCGCTCTGCCTTTTTGGCACCATCGCAAATCTTGGTTTTTCTGCGGAACCCGCCGCCACCCCGCGCTGGCCGGGCCGCCAGGCGGACGGCTCAGTCCTGCTGCCCAACATGTGGTCGCTGCGGCCCGCAGGCACCCAGGTCGACCTTGCCGACTTCCCCGTCAATATCGCAGTCCACCCGGACGGAAAGTTCGCCGCCATCCTGCACGCCGGCAACTCCGCCCACGAAATCCACATCGTCGATATTGCCAAGGCCGCCGTCGTACAGCGGGTCAAGGTAGAGGAGACCTTTTACGGGCTCGAATTCGCTCACTCAGGCAAACGGCTCTATGCGAGCGGCGCAGGAAACGAGGTCATCCGCTTTTTTGATTTTCAGGCTTCGACTGGCACCCTCGCCCCGGAACAGCGCATCGTGCTGCGGGACGCAAAAGAGCGCGGCATTCCGGCGGGTCTGGCACTTTCCTCGGATGCGCAGTCGCTCTACGTGGCAAACGTGCTCGGCCAAAAGGTCGCCAAGGTCAACCTCGCCGGGGAGGCCTCCCCCGTTCTCGACATCCTCATGGGCGCCGGCACCGCGCCCAAGGCCGGGGCTCCCGCCGCCTCTCCCGGCAATGCGCCCCAAACCCTCGACGAAGCCGCGATTACCAAGCGCGCAGAGGCAGCCCTCGACCCAGCAGACCCCTCCGCCCCCTATCCATACGCCTGCCGCCTCGACGAGGCTCGCAACCGCCTCTACGTCAGCCTCTGGGCGCGGGCCGAAGTAGCGGTGATCGATCTCAAGTCCAACGCGGTCGTCGACCGCTGGAAAACCGAGGAGCATCCCAATGAAATGCTGCTCACCAAAAACGGGCGCGTGCTCTACGTGGCAAATGCCAACCGCAACACGGTCACGGTAATTGACACCGTGCGCGGCGAAACCGTCGAGACCCTCTGGGCCGCCCTCCATCCCCAGTCCCCTCCCGGCGCCACCCCCAACAGCCTCGCACTGTCACCCGACGAAAAGACGCTGTTTATCGCCAACGCCAACATCAACACCATTGCTGTGCTGGATGTGAGCGTGCGCGGCAAGAGCCGTTCCCTGGGCTTCATTCCCACGGGCTGGTATCCCACCTCGGTGCGCGTCACCCCCGACGGCAAGACCCTGCTTGTTGCCAACGGCAAAGGCATCATTTCGAAGGCGAATCCCAAGGGGCCCCAGCCCGGCAAGTCCGCACCTCCGGGCACCACGGTGGAATACATTGGGAGCCTCTTCAAGGGCACCCTCAGCATCATCAACCTCCCGGAGCGGGCCGCCTTTGAAACGCAGCTGGAAACATACACCGCCGACGCATACCGCTGTTCGCCCCTGCTCAAGGACAACTCCCCCACGTCCAAGCGCCCCGAAAAAAACCCCATTCCGGGCCGCCTCGGCGACAGCAGTCCCATCAAGCACTGCATCTACATCGTCAAAGAGAACCGCACCTACGACCAGGTGTTCGGCGACATGAAGGAAGGCAACGGCGACCCCAGCCTCTGCCTCTTTCCCGAGGCAGTCACCCCCAACCACCACAAGCTCGCCCGCGAGTTCGTGCTGCTCGACAACTTCTACGTGGAAAGCGAAGTCAGCGCCGACGGCCACGAATGGAGCATGGCCGCCTACGCAACCGACTACGTCGAGAAGTTCTGGCCCCTGAGCTACGGCCACAACAAATCCAAAAAGTTCGCCTACCCAAGCGAAGGCCACTTTCCAATCGCCACCCCGGCCGGCGGCTACCTCTGGGACAGCGCGCTTGCCGCGGGAGTCAGCTTCCGGAGCTACGGCGAGTTTGTGCAGAACGGCAAGACGGCGGACGATCCCTGCAAGACTCGCCTCAAATCGCTCGAGGGCAGGTTTGACCCGCTCTACCGCAGCTTCGACATGGACTACCCGGATGTGAAGCGGGCCGAACGCTTCATCAGTGAACTGCGCCGCTTTGAAAAGGAAGGGGAAATGCCTCGGCTCCAGGTCGTGCGCCTTCCGCAGGACCACACCTCCGGGACCTCCCCCGGAAAATGGACGCCCACCGCCTGCCTTGCGGACAACGACCTTGCCCTCGGCAGGCTTGTCGAGGCCGTCTCCAAGTCCAAGTTCTGGGCTTCCACCGCGATTTTCGTCGTCGAGGACGACGCGCAGAACGGCCCCGACCACGTCGACGCCCACCGGACCGTCGCCCTGGCAATCAGCCCCTACTCGAGAAAGGTTGGCGTGGACTCCACCATGTATTCCACCAGCTCGATGCTCCGCACGATGGAGCTGATTCTGGGGATGCGCCCGATGTCGCAGTTCGATGCGGCCGCCACCCCGATGTACAATTCCTTCCGTTCCACCCCGGACACGAAGCCCTACACCTCCATCTTCCCCAAGGCCGACCTCAACGAGCTTAACACCAAGCTGGCATGGGGCGCGGCACAGTCGCGCAAGCTCAACTTCCGCAAGGAGGACGCGGCAGACGACCTGGTCCTCAACGAGATCATCTGGCGCAGCGTCCGGGGCCCTTCCAGCAAGATGCCCGCGCCGATCCGCGCGGCCTTTGTCTTCGCTGGACCAGCCGACCGGGACGACGACTGAGCGACTGAGCGCTAGTGGGGGTGCGAACGCCAGTATGGCTCCGCCCAGCGCACTAGGTGCGCAGCCCCGTGGAACTCGGGCTCAAAATCAGCGAAGCCACCCTCCCGAAACCTTCGGCGTGCCCACGTCTCTTTTCGGCACCTGCCTTCCCTTTCCAATAATTCCTTGCCGTCTGTTTGTCCGGACCCGTGTCCAAAAGGCCGTCCGCGGGGTTGCCGGAGACCAGCCTCACCGCCGAAATTCTAACAGCCGCCAGTTCGGCCAGTATGGTCTCCATTGACTGGCAGGGAAAGGCGTGTCCCCACGCCCTCATGGAGGGGAGAGCTGGTGGTTTTACCGCAGCTTTCCATCCAGCCCCCGCCCCGGACTGCGCCTTTTACCAGGAGTCTGTGCGGAACGGGGCGGCCGGGATCCCTGCGCTGTTGAAAAGGTTGCAGCCCTCCGCGACGCTCACCCAAGCGTAACGGACCGCCGCGGGCCGGGGAACCGCCGGACTCGAAACCACCACTGCGCCCCCCTCAATCCGGGCTTCTGCGGCCACAAACTTCCTGTCCTCGCCCGCCACGAGAAAATATCTCAGGGGCGCGTTGTCGTTTGCGACGAGTCCGCCGGCGGCATGTGTAAACTGAATGCGCACCCGCCCCTCTTCGATCTCTGCCGAAGCAAACAGCGGACCGGAAGATTCGCCGCCCTTGTTGTAGTCGTGCACGAGTGCGAGCCGTGCCAGACGTTTTCCGATTGGCGCCTTGTCTGGGCCGTGGACATCCCGGGCGTAGCCAACGTCAAGAGTCACCGCCATGCCGGTGGCCGGCAACCGCAGTGCACGCGCCTGCGCCTCGCGGGTCACGGGTGAGCCGTTGGGCAACTGCGCAAAGTAAAAGGGGAAATCCCCGCGGCCCCAATGCCTCCGCCAGTCCTGAATCATCACCTGAAAAAGCGTATCGTAGGGAACGGAAATCCCCGCGCCACTCTCGCCCTGCAGCCAGATTGCTCCCTTGATTGCGCAGGGAATCAGGGGTGCGATCATGCTTGAAAACAACGCCGAAGGCTTGGCCGGCCCGGACTTTCCGCCCAGTGCCTCCAGTTTCTCTGAGGTTTTCTCACGGAGCTCTTCCGTGGATTCAAGTGCCTCGGGACTCGTCCAGGTCGCCACCCCGGTGCCTCCCCAGGAGGAGTGAAGCAACCCAATGGGGACTCCCAGCTCC
>CANJYI010000225.1 GCA_947478975.1 Chthoniobacteraceae bacterium | reverse complement strand
GAGGAATTGAAAAAGGAAAAACAGGTCCTTCTGCGCATCTACACCCGGGGTTCCAGCCGGTTGGTGATGCTCGAGGCCAAGCCTTAAAACCTCCCAACAGCCGCCCTTTCTCCCCGGTTTGCCGCAAGTGCGCGTGCAAGCCGGGGAACTGCTCCCGCTCAGATCAGAGGGGTCTCCTTTCTTGTGAAAAAACTCCTCAATACGCTTTCTCTCTTTCTCTGTGTCTCGACGCTTGCCGGGGGGAATCCAAGTCACTCAGACGCGCCACACGGCGCCACTCCCGCTCCAACCAAACAGGAGTCAACTCAAACCACCGGGAAGGTTGTCGAATACGACCTGGTGATCGAGGAGCAGACCGTCG
The DNA here is from genome assembly GCA_947478975.1 of Chthoniobacteraceae bacterium. Taxonomy (GTDB): domain Bacteria; phylum Verrucomicrobiota; class Verrucomicrobiia; order Chthoniobacterales; family Chthoniobacteraceae; genus Chth-196. Next base: position 4,767 of record CANJYI010000225.1, on the reverse strand, counting down.
AACCAGCTGGAAAAAAGATCAGGGCCCTGACGATCAACGGCACGATCCCCGGTCCAACACTCCGCTTCCAAGAGGGAGACTGGGCCAGAATCCGAGTCCACAACCGACTTGCCCACTCTGAGACCTCCCTGCACTGGCATGGGCTACTGGTGCCCAATGCACAGGATGGCGTCCCCCACCTGACCACACCACCCATCGGCGCTGGAAGCTCGCACACGTTTGAATTCCGCCTGCGGCAGGCTGGGACCTACTGGTTTCACTCCCATACGGGCCTCCAAGAACAACAGGCCGTCTACGGTTCCCTCGTTGTCAGTCCCCATGCAGGTGAACAGGTCCACGCTGACCGGGAACAGGTGCTGGTCCTCAGCGACTGGACCAATGAGCATCCGAATGAGGTGTTGCGCACCCTCAAGCGCGGCACCAACTGGTACGGCATCAAGAAGGGAACGGCCCAATCGCTTTTGGGCGCATTTCAGCAGGGCGCGCTTGGCGAGTACCTGACGCGGGAGAAAAGCCGCATGCCTCCGATGGACGTTTCCGACGTCGCTTACGACGCCTTTTTAATCAATGGCAAACAGGAACTCCACCTCGAGGGCCGCCCCGGTGAAACGGTTCGAATGCGCCTGATCAACGCCTCGGCTGCGACTTATTTCTACGTGGAATCCGCTGCGGCCCCCCTCCAAATCGTTTCGGCCGATGGGATGGCAGTCCAACCGGTCGCGGTAAAGCGTCTGCTGGTTGGCATCGCGGAAACCTATGATCTGCTTGTGCGGATTCCGCCGACCGGCACCTGGGAACTGCGTGCGACTGCCCAGGACGGCTCCGGAATGGCCCGCGCCTTCTATGGAACGGGCGCGCTTCATCCGGCGCCTGATGTGCCGAAACCCGATTTGTATCGGATGGACGACATGCTGACGGCCAGCCTCGCAGAGATGGAGCAGGGCATGCCTCAGATGAAAGGCATGGGCGCAGGCCACGCACCAAGCCAGAGGGAGGAGGAGGAACCGGCGCGTCCGCTCTCGCCTTACCGACTGCTGCGCTCCCCGCATTCGACCGCCTTGCCTGCGGCGCTTCCGAGAAGAAGCATGGAACTGCATCTGACCGGCGACATGCAGCGCTACATTTGGTCCTTCAACGGGAAGACCATCGACGAGGAGTCGGTGATCTCCGTCAAGCGGGGCGAGGTTTTGCGCATGGAGTTAGTCAACGACACGATGATGCACCATCCCATCCATCTGCATGGGCACTTCTTCCGGCTCTTGAACGGACACGGAGACTACTCCCCGCTAAAGCACACCGTGGACGTGCCACCGATGGGGCGCAGGATTATCGAATTTGCAGCCAATGAGGAAGGCGACTGGATGTTTCACTGCCACGTGCTCTACCACATGATGGAAGGCATGGCGCGGGTGGTTAGCTACCGTCCCACAGACGAGGGAGGAAAGACCCCAGATCTCCACATGGGCGAGCACTCGATGCCGATGTTCTATGCTTTTTCAGACTTCAACGTGCTGTCCAACCGCTCCGAAGGCACCGCACGTATAGTGTCTGGGCGCAACGGTCTGATTTTTGGCTGGGATGCCGGCTGGGACAACCTTGGAGACAAAGCGCGCTACGAGGGACAACTGCTCTACGAACGTTATGTGGACGTAAACTTCGGTCTGCTCACCGGCGCGCGCCTCTCAAACCATGAAAATGTACACAGCACAGAAACCCGTGCCGTCGCAGGGGTTTGGTACCGCCTGCCCTATCTGGCAATCGCCACCGCCACGGTGGATTCTGAGGGGGCCGGGCGGCTGGAGATTGCCAAGACCTTTCAGCTCTCGGCACGCCTGGGTCTGGAGGCCCGGGGGCGCTACGACACGGACGAGCTCTGGGAGGGCGCTGCTACGCTCAACTACACCCTGACCAAAAATCTCTCGCTGTCAGCTGGGTATCATTCCGAATACGGCTTCGGCGGGGGCTTGGGGTTCCGCTTCTAAGGAACGCCAGCATCCAAAGGACAACTCTATGAAAGCCCTCAAAAAGACCACTCTAACGCTTCTCACGCTCGCCTGCATCGGCAGCTTTTTCTCCGGCTGCGCCAGCCCCCAACCCCGCACCAGTGTTGCCCCCTACCCGCTCAAAAAATGTCTGGTCTCGGAAAATGAGTTGGGTTCGATGGGGGACGTTGTGACGGAGGTCTACAATGGCAGGGAGGTAAAGTTCTGCTGTAAGCCCTGCGTGAAAAAATTCCACGCAAACCCGGAAAAGTATCTCGCAAGACTCAAGTAGCGACCCGATTGAGAGCCGGGCACACTCCCCGCGTGCCAGCACCCGTTGTTCTCGAAGTCTGCTTGAGACAGAACTGGATCCCAAAAGGGATGCAAATCCATGACGTCGCCATGTCCTACCCTTGGCGTGCCCCGTTGGGCGCATCCAATTGGCGGAGGCCATTTCGATTGGGAACGCCCAGTTCTGGGCGCACCGAAGCTGCATTTCACTCTCCAACCCACGGCAACGCCGTGGGGAAACAGGGCACCTCACAGGATCAGCTGAAAGGGCCGTGCCAGATCACCCATACAGGGATTGGATCCCTTGTGTAGAGAGCTCCATGGCGATGATGTGGTCGGGCACCAGAACTCACCCCAAGATGCGGAGTTATCGGATCCGTTACTTTGGCTGAATCCGGGTGCTAAAGCCACTCCCCGCCCTCGTGCTCGACCTCAAACACGTGGGACTGCAGGTTTGCCACCCACTGTTTGCCTCCGTGGGTCACGCGCAGGTATCTGACTGCATCTGAAAGATAAGGACGCACGACCTTCCAAAAGAAACCGGCGTAGCCCTTGTGCATATCGCCGGGATGCCGGTACCCCAACTTCGGATTCAAGCCGAGTTGCTCAAACTCGTAATAAAGGGCCGGAACCTTTCTGAAATAATTTGGATCACCGAGCTGACCGATGAAATCCGCGGCACGCACCAGCCCGGCATAGGTCGCCGTGGCCGCGTACTCCGGTTCCTTCGGGGGGGGAAACCGGGTCATTTCGATACACTCGCAAATCATCTCGACATTCATTCCCGGGATGTTTTTGCCGCCAAAACGTTCCCTGATAAACAACTGGCTACGGCTGACGTGGTGAGGGGTTAGCGCCGCATCGGTACTGCCCTCGGGCAGCTCAATCGTCCCGCCGTCCACCCCGCTGGCGTAGAGTGGAGCCGAGTCGGCGCGGCACACCCCCCGCACATAGCCGACGTCGTGGAAGAGCAGCGCGAGCATGAAGTTGAGCCAGTCCTCGGGCGAGACGCCCCCCTCGCTCAGATGCTTCCCGATCAGGATGTGTTTTCCTGCGGACGTCACCAGCATCGTGTGCTCCACGTTGTGGTAGAGCATGTCCGAATTGCCTATGTTTTCCAAAGCCAACCGCGCCGCCCAAGCGATGATGCTGCCAAACTCAGGCTTAACCACCCCAAAGTTACGCCGGTACTCAGCCTCAAGTGAGCCTGCAAATTCTTCGATGATGATCTTTTGAATGTTTAACATAGGGCGGGGAAAGCGTTCCAGAAAGCTCCGCTGATCCCGCCCCCAGACAAAGGGAGCACAGACCAGATGCTCAAGCGATGCGCTTAAATTCAGTCAGACTGCCTCGGGTTCCAAGGCAATAAGTGTTCACCTCACTTCTCTCCGCGTAATTCCTCAAGCATCGCCAGGAGGGCTTCCGTCAACTGCACAGAGGCCCCCTCCTCCACCACGTTTGTTCCAAGCCAGGTTTCGTACCCGCCCAACCGGTGCTGTTCCGGGGTGGGCAAATATCCGTGTCGGCCGTTTGCAAGGCCGATGACCATGGTAAGGGGAAAGGGGCTGCGCCGTTTAATCTCAAGCCCCATCTCTGCAAACGTCTCGAAGGGAACCCCGCAGACGGCCAGATCGCCAATCCGCAGCGCCTGAAGTTTGACCACCAGCGTGTCCTCCGCCCGGTTCCCGGCGGCCACGACACTGCCTGCGTAATTTTTGGCCAGCCGCGGCAGCTTTTCAACCGCCTCCTCCCCTTTCACCGCCAAAACGGCCTTTGCCTCCTCGATCTCCTCAACTCCTGGACGGCGATATTTCAACGAAATCTCCCGCTGGACCATTCCGATTGGTGCGTTGGCGGTGTGGGTTTTGATCTTTTGATGCGCAGTCCAGGCCGTGTCCGCCGCCTTTTGCGCAACGATCCTGATCTGCTCGAAGGGTTCCCTCGGGGGCCGGGTGACTCCAAAGGGGATGTTGTTGATGTCCCCCGAAGTTCCGTTGGACATCATCGAAACAAAATCCCCCTCCGCCCGCAGCCGGGAAGGCATCAAGCGCGCAAACTCCCCGAAGTAGTCGGCGGAAACCTGCTTCGGCGGCGTGCCTCCGACGTAGTGCAGCGAGTAATTGGCAAACAACGCGAGCGGTTTCCTTTTGAGATCCTGCACGGAAAGCACCGTGATGTCGGGATCGGTTGGACCCGCGGGCTTCTCCAGCACGTCGGCACCCGTGCCCGGGTTCATCTTTACCTGGTCCAGCTTTCCAAAAGGATTCAGCGGCATTTTGCCCGGCCTAAGATACCAGCGCCTGTTGAAAACCTCGTCGGCCAGCGGATGGGCCGCCGCCCCGACCGCAGCGGGACGCAGCGACGCATGGGCGCGGACGATCGACTCCACGAGCCCCTCAAGCAAAACCTGCCGGTACTGAACGACCGCCGGCGCCCCCGCCTTGCCCGCGGACGGGCCGCTGTGGGTGTGGGTCGAACAGACAAGTATCTTTTC
>CANJYI010000224.1 GCA_947478975.1 Chthoniobacteraceae bacterium | reverse complement strand
TGCGGGGCGGGAACGGTGTGAGCGCTTAAAGGTGGCTCTTTGGAGTTGAGCGCGCGGGCAACTCCCGTTTTGCTACCAAATCTCATGATCTATTCCTTATCACTGGAGGCGGCCCTTCTTGCTGTCGGGGTTCTGCTCCTTGTAGGCCACCTTGTTGCCTTGTTTTTTGAGAAGCCGGTGCAGCGACTCCTCGTGGCATTTCCTCGCTCCGCGGTTTCGGGCAACATTTTGTTTTGTTTGGCTGCAATCTACTTTGGCTCGCTCGTTGCGATGACTGACCTTGGGGAGTTTACCGCAATGCGACCGAAGTTTCTGGCGGTGACGGCGATCGCCTGCCTGCTCACCCTGCGTTTTGTTCAGGAGTTTTTGTCGGTGCGCGCTCTGGGAATGCTGCTGTTGCTTGGGGCGGAGCCCCTCCTGGAGGCTGCCTGGATGCGCCCTGAAAGCGGGCGTCTTTTTCTGGTGGGGCTTGTGTATGTGTGGATTGTCGGAGGTCTTTTCTGCATAGGGATGCCGTATCTGCTTAGGGATGCAATCACCTGGGTGACCGCGCCCGGATGGCGCTGGAAGGCTGCGGCTTTTGGGGGGATTGCCTACGGGCTCCTGCTACTTGGGGTGCGTTCCGGCATCTGAGCAAATTGGATGCGCAGACGAATGTAAGGAACTGCTTGCGCCGCCCGCCTCCGCCTGCCATGTTTTGAAGCTCAAGAATTTAAGGAATATGTCAGAAACCAGCGAAATCGGGGCACTCCGCCTCCACGAAAAAGATACGGGCAGCGCCGACGTTCAAGTGGCTATTTTGAGCCAGCGCATCCTCCAACTCACGGAACATTTCAAGGCCCACGCCAAGGATCACGCCTCGCGGCGCGGTCTGTTGATGATGGTTGCCCGCAGGCGTAAACTTCTGGATTACCTGAAGCGGACCGCCAACGATCGCTACAAAGCGATCCTTGAAAAACTCAACCTCCGCCGATAGTCCCGGCCTCGGAGAGTTACTCAGTTTCGCAGCCGCCCCCTTGCACTGGGGGCGCGCTGCTTTACGGGATAGGAGTTTGGGAACGTTTTGGTTCTCAAATCTGGGAGCACAGGCTGACTGTCTGTTCCCCGCCTTCCCGCCGTTCCCACCCCAGTTACACTAAAACCTCCCGGAGGCGTTTCGCCGCTTTGGACGGAGCCCAGCCCCTTCACCTGTCGTCGCGCCCGCTCGCGCGAGACTGAGAGCGGGCTGGGCTACGAGCCAGGGTAAGGCATCGGCTCCGGGTCTCATCCTCGATTATTCGAGAAAACCTAGATAAAAAGACCCATGATTCATCATGTCACGAGCCAGATCGGCTCTACCTCGATCACCATTGAAACCGGCAAATTCGCCAAGCTCGCCGACGGCGCAGTGACCGTGCAGTGTGGCGAAACCATTGTGATGGTTTCGGCTGTTTCGGCTACCCGCATCAAGGAAGGGCAGGACTTCTTCCCGCTCACCGTTGATTACCGCGAAAAGGCCGCTGCCGTTGGCAAGTTTCCCGGCGGCTACTTCCGTCGCGAAGGACGCCCCAGCGAAAAGGAAATCCTGACCGCCCGTATGACGGACCGGCCCCTGCGGCCGCTCTTTCCCAAGGGCTACCTCTACGACACCCAGATCATCACAGTGCTTCTGAGCGCAGACGGTGAAAACGATCCGGATATGCTCTCCATCAACGGAGCCTCAGCGGCGCTGATGGTTTCGGACATCCCGTTCGCCGGCCCCGTGGGCGCGGTGCGCGTGGGCCGCGTGCACGGACAGTTCGTTGCCAACCCGACGCACAGCGAGCGGGCATCCAGCGATCTGGACCTCGTGTACGTTGGCACGAAGGACGAGTGCATCATGATCGAAGGCGAAGCCAATCAGATTCCTGAGGCCGACTTCATCGCAGCGCTGGAATTCGCGCACATCCACGCCAAGGCCCTTGTGGAAGCCCAGCTGCAGCTTGCAGCCGTTGCCGGCAAGACCAAGCGGGAAATGCCCCTCATGCTGGTGCGCGACGACCTCATGGAAGTTGCTTACTCCGTGGCGGGCGACCGCATCGAGGCGGCGATCTACCTGCCCAGCAAGGTGGCCCGCGGCAAGGCAGTCGAGGCTCTCAAGAACGAAGTGTCCGCAGCCGTGAAGGCGAAGTATCCCGAGGCGACTTCTTTCGAAGTGAGCCAGGCGTTCGACTACCTCCAGAAGAAGGCGTTCCGCGTTTCCATTCTCGACAAGGGCGTCCGTTGCGACGGTCGTCAGCTCAACGAGTTGCGCAAGCTCGGTGGCGAAGTGGGCCTGCTGCCCCGTTCCCACGGTTCCGCGCTCTTCTCTCGCGGCGAGACCCAGGCGCTTGCCTTGGCGACCCTTGCCACCACAGGCGAAGCACAGGATTTGGACGGCTATACGGGTGGCGTCACTTCCAAGCGTTTCATCCTGCACTACAACTTCCCTCCGTTCTCCGTGGGTGAAACCGGCCGCACAGGCAGCCCCGGTCGCCGCGAAATCGGGCACGGTGCACTCGCCGAGCGTTCGCTCGCGCCGGTGATTCCGTCCGAACAGGAGTTCCCGTATGCAATCCGGATTTCCTCCGAGATCATGGAATCCAACGGTTCCACCTCGATGGCGAGCGTCTGCGGCGGGTGTCTGGCATTGATGGACGCAGGGGTGCCCATCCAGAGCCCCGTGGCAGGGATTTCCGTCGGGCTCGTCACCGAGTTCGAAGGCGATCACCTCAAGCGGCACGTGCTCCTCTCCGACATCATCGGCAGCGAAGATCATTTCGGCGACATGGACTTTAAGATCTGTGGCACCGAGCACGGCATCACGGGCTTCCAGCTCGACCTGAAGCTGGCCGGCGTGCGTCACGACATCATGGTGGCCGGGATTCACGAAGCGAAGCGTTTGCGCACCCAGATCCTTGGGTTCATGCAGACCGTGCTTCAGACCCCGCGCACGGAAATGTCCAAGTACGCGCCCCGGATTGAGACGATCAAGATTCCGGTCGACAAGATCGGTGCTCTCATCGGGCCAGGCGGCAAGAACATCAAGAGCATCGTCGCCGAGACCGGTTGCGAGATCAACATCGACGACGACGGCAAGGTGCACATCTACTCCAACAACCCGGAAGGGATGGCCCGCGCCCGCCAGATCATCACTGGCATCACCGCCGAGATCGAAGTGGGGCAGACCTACCAAGGCCGCGTAGTCTCCCTTAAGGAGTTCGGCGCGTTTATCGAGGTGCTCCCCGGCAAGGACGGTCTTTGCCACATCTCCGAACTGGCCGACGCCCGTGTCAACCGGACCGAAGACGTCGTCAAGGTCGGCGAGTTGGTCTGGGTCAAATGCATCGGCATCGACGACAAGGGCCGCGTGAAGCTGTCCCGCAGGGCGGCGATGAAGGAGCGCGACGCAGCCGCTTCCGGCGCGCCTGTCGCCGAGTAAATTTGTAGAGCGCTTGTTTTGAGCGCTCTGCCTTGTTCGCAGTATAAACATTGGGGCCGCTCTCTTTCAGGGGCGGCCCTAATTTTTTAATCCGGGCTGGATCGTCTCGAAGAGGTGAGTTAGCCCTAAAAGTTCAACCCCTACCCCAGTTACTTATCATTTATGTCTGAAATCAAATCCCCAGGACTTTCCCGTCGGGAAGTTGTCAAAACGACCGGTCTGGTCGGCGCCGGCCTTATGGCGTTCCCTTACATCATGCGAGGGCAGGCCAATGCCGATAACTCCCTGATTCGCGTGGGCGTGATCGGTTGCGGCGGCCGTGGTTCAGGTGCAGCGGACCAGACGCTGAGCGTCCCCGGCTCCAATGTGAAGGTCGTTGCGATCGCCGACGCCTTTGCCAACCGCGTGGAAGGCCTCGCCAAAAACCTCAAGGCGAAGCACGGCGAAAAAGTCGACCTGCCGCCGGAACGTTGTTTCGTCGGGATGGACGCCTACTTGAAGGTGCTCCCTTTGTGCGACATGGTGATCCTCGCGACACCTCCCGGGTTCCGCCCCTTTCACTTCGCCGCCGCGGTTGCCGCCGGCAAGCACGTCTTCATGGAAAAGCCCGTCAGCGTGGACGCAGCGGGAACACGGCGCGTGCTCGAAGCCGCTCGTGAAGCCGACAAGAAGGGACTCAAGGTGGTGGTCGGCCTTCAGCGCCACTACGACGAGAAGTACCGTGAAACCGCCAAGCGCGTGCATGACGGCATGATCGGCGACATCATCCAGGCCAATGTGTACTGGAACGGCAGCGGCATCTGGTGGCGCAAGCGCGAAGAGGGGATGAGTGACTTTGTGGCGCAGGTGCACAACTGGTACCACTTCGCCTATCTCTCCGGGGACCACATTTGCGAACAGCACGTGCACAACATCGACGTGGCCAACTGGTTCATGGGTCAGACTCCTGTCAGCGCCTTCGGCGTCGGCGGCCGCCGCGTGGTCACGCCTGACCAGCCCAGCGAGATTTTCGACCACTTTGCGGTGAACTACATCTACAAGAACGGCGCCTCGGTCGCGAGCCAGTGCCGCCAGTACCCTGGCTTGGGCCGGGTGAGCGAAGATTTCCGGGGCACCAAGGGGACCTGCGAAATCGGCAAGATCAGCGACTACAAGGGCAACATTGTCTGGAAGTACGAAGGCAAGTCCGAGAACCCCTACCAAGTGGAGCACAACGAACTGCACAACTTCATCCGGAAGAACATCGCCCACAACGACGCAGAGTATGGTGCGACCAGCAGCTTCGCCGCCTCCCTGGCGCGGTATGCTGTCTACACCGGCAAGGAGCTCAAGTGGGACGCAACCTTGGCGCTCAACGACTCGGTGATGCCCGAGTCGATGGACCCGAGCGCGCCCGCCCCCGTGAAGGCGAATGCTGACGGCAGCTTTACCCTGCCCAACTCCCGCGACTACAAGCTCGTCGGCAGCTAGGTCCCGGGCCGGTTATTGAATTCAGCCGCGCATTCCTTCGGGGATGCGCGGCTGCTTTGTTTTCGACCTCCTTCAGAAACTGAGTCTTCTGAAGGAAGCGGTGACAGTAAACCGGGAGGTCTCGAGGTTCAAACCACCTACCGCAGATACATTAGCTCGTTTGTGAGCAGCAGCACCTGCGCGTAACGCTCCCAGTTGTTGAGCAGGCGAGGGGCAGCTACTTGCGCGGCGGCTGCCTTTTTAAGGCCGCGTTCCTGGGGC
>CANJYI010000223.1 GCA_947478975.1 Chthoniobacteraceae bacterium | reverse complement strand
CTCGACCTTGAAACCTTCGGGCACCTTGATGCTTTCCGCCCCGCTCACCCCCGATCCGGAGGAGCCTGCCGGCTTGCCTTCGAACACCTTTCCCCAAGGCGCGGAGCCGTAGGGCTTGAGCACCTGCGCCGGGGCAAAGGCTTGGCTTACCAGCGGCGTCGCGCTCCAGGTGCCGTCGGTTTGCAGCCAGCGCCGGGTGCCTTCGGGCAGGGAGATCTCCAGAGAAATTACCAGGCCTGCCGATCCGCCCTCATTCTTTGCCTCAACGCGGATCTTGTTCACCCCGGATTGCAGGTGCGCTTTTGCGTCGGCTGTTGTGGGTTTGTTCCAGTCTTCGTTTTGGACGACCAGCTTTCCATTAATGAAGACCTTGCAGCCATTGTCGCAGGCCACCTTCAGCGTCGCGCCCACCGGCGGAGAGTTGAGCAGGAATTCCTTCTCGAAAAAGGCCTCCGGAGTGGCCTTGCCCTGGGACCAGATCCACTGGGGGCCGTCCGCCGCCGGTTGCACCGGGAGCTCCACGGGAGCGGCGGCGGCCATGAGGATGAGTGCGTTTGAAAAGAGCGCGAAGGCCGCTGTACTGCGTGGGGAAACTTGTCGCATGTGAGTACAATTCCTGATGGGGCCTAATCTTTAGCCTGAATCCCCCGGCCCCCCAAGTATTTGCCCCGCTCCTACTTTTTAGCCCGACTCGTACCAAACCTGCCGGGACTCAAATGCGCGGCCAGATCTAGGGGCAGCGGGGAGGGGGTGCCTTCAATCAGAGAAGCCAGATATTCCCCTAAAAGGGTGGACCAGACGAGACCGCGGGACCCCAAACCCAGCAGGCAATACAGCCTGGGATGGGCTTCCTCTCCGGGACTGCCGGGGGGGAGGGCGCCGGCGGTGGGCATCCGGTCCGGAGTGAGGGTGCGGAAGCCAACGCGGCCCAGAGCTGGAGCCTCGAGGGGCGGGGGAGCTTCTGGGAGCAACTGGGCAAGGCGCTCAAGGTTTCGGCTGTGGGCGTCGGGATTGAGGGAAGGATCCTCTGAGCCAAAGTCGTAGGTGGCGCCGAGGCAGTGGAGTCCTTGGACGGCCGGCGCGAGGTAGCCATCCTTGGAGAGAACACACTTTATCTGAGGAACCGAGCCAATTGGCAGGTGGGCCACCTGGCCGCGTACCCGCTTGAACGGGAGGCCGGGTTGGGGGAGGAGGCGGTTTGCCTCCCAGGCGTTGGCAAGCACCAGCAGGGGAGCACTCGCGAGTTCCTGTCCGGCAGGGCCGCGGGCTGTCCAGCGCCCGGCGTGGTGTTCCAGAGACTGCACGTCCTGTCCGAAATGGGGCTTGATCCTAGGATGCGCCGCAATGCGTGCGGCACAAAGGGAGGGGGGATTGACCCAGCCGCCTTCCTCAAAAAACCAACCGCCGCTGGGTAAAACCTGGCCGGTCCGGTCCTGCGCGGCATCCTTTTCGAGGAAACGTACGTAGCGCTCGGGGTAGGCGTGCTTGAGCACCAACTCCCGGAAGTGTGCCTCCTCCTTCTCGGACCGGGGCAGTTGCAACACGCCGCAGGCCTGCCAGAGCGCCGGAAGCGCCGCTCGTTCCAGATGGCGGAGCTCCTCCAGAAGCCGGAGAAAACAGGCCCGTGAAAGCCGGGAGGCCCGGCCGTCGTCCAGGGACAATAGCGGGGAGAAAACCGCGGCGAGGTTGCCAGACGCGCCCGCCGCCGGAATGGGCTCCCTTTCCAGCAAAGAGACGTCCCAACCGCGTGCTGCGAGCGCCGATGCAACGGCGGTTCCGGCGAGGCCGGCGCCGATGATGAGGGCGGCGCGCTCGCCCGGTGGCCCGCACCCGGTGTGGTCGGGAGTGACGGTCCGCTTTCTCACGCGGAAGGCACCTGAAAAGGAGCCTTCAGCCGGGGTTGGCGAGATTTCGAAGCCGGCCTTTGCAAGCGCATCGGCTTGAGGCTGGGACGCGGACTCGATGGAGAGGGTGGCGCCTGTGCGAGAGAGTCTGGCCAGGGCACTGGCTGGGACCGGCACACGGCCGTCCAGAAAGAGTGCGTCGCAAACGGCGTCGAAAAGCCGGACCTGAGTGTCAGTCTCCCCGAAGGCGATGCTCAGTTGGATGCGTCCATCGAGCAGGCTAGTCTGGTGAATCCCGGGCAGGGGCAGGGGCCAACCCTCCAAAAGCTCCCTCTGAAACCGAGTCCATAGGGCGGGACAGCCCGGGGGGAGTTCAGGGGCAGGGGTACCCGCCGGACAAACCGTCAGGTAGTGGATCCTGATACATTCGCCGGGAGCCGCGTCGAAGGCCGCGCATGTGGCTGCGAGCCGGTCGAAGGCGAAGGCGGTGTCCAACAGCACGAAGGAGTGCGTGCGCTGCCAGTTGGCAGGAAGCCTCGATGCACTCAGGTGCCAGGCGGGATCCTGGGAGGCGGGCGAAAACACGAGGGCAAAGCTTTCGTGTTCCAGCTTGAAAGAAGCCCGCTGGACGGGCTCCTTCCGGGCGGGCGGCTACTTGCGCTTTCTGGCGCTGAACGAATATCCCTTGAGCGTGCGTCCGCCGCGGGCGGCTCCGCCCTGCGGGATGGAGCTTTCGTTGAAGAGAGTCGTGTAGAGGTAGGGAAAGCCCTCAAGCTTGCACCGTGGAATGCTCGTGGAAATGTAGCGCTCGATGGCACGCACCTGATCCAGTTCCTCCGCAGTGAAAAGGGTGAATGCGTCGCCCTCTTGTTGGGCGCGGCCTGTGCGCCCGATGCGGTGCACGTAATCCTCTGGATGCCCCGGTACGTCGTAGTTGATGACGTGCGACACACTGGCGATATCCAGTCCGCGCGCCGCCACGTCGGTGGCGACCAGAACCTCGAACCTTCCGGACTTGAATCCTTCCAGCGCTTCAACCCGCTCCTTTTGACTCCGGTCGGCATGCATTGCTGCCACGGGATGCTTGAGTTCCTCAAGGCGCGCCGCGACCCGGTCCGCCATGATTTTGGTGGCGGTGAAGACGATGACGCTGTGGTACTGTGTTTTGTCGAGGAGCGCCAACAGCAGGTCAAACTTCTGGTCGCGAGCGACCGGATAAAGCGCGTGGGTGACCGTCTCGGCTGGAGAACGGCGTTCGCCGATGGAGATGACCTCCGGGTCTTTGAGCACCCACTTGGTGAGGCTCTCGATCTCGGGGGGGAGGGTGGCAGAGAAAAACAGGGTTTGGCGCGCTTTTGGGCAGCGTTCCACGATGCGGCGGACTTGGGGCAGGAAGCCCATGTCGAGCATGCGGTCGACTTCGTCGAGCACGAGGTACTCGATGTGGTCGAGATTGATGATGCCTTCCTGCATGAAATCCAGCAGGCGGCCGGGGGTGGCGACGAGCACGTCGACGCCGCGTTCGATCATTGCCTTCTGGCTGCCGAAGCCCACGCCGCCCTGCACCATGCCGATTTCGACGTCGAAGAAGCGGGAGTAATCCTTGAAGGCCTCCTCCACCTGGGAAGCCAGTTCGCGGGTGGGTTCGAGCACGAGGCAGCGGAGCTTGCCGTGCTTTTCAAGCTTGGAAAGGAGGGGGAGGGCGAATGCCGCCGTCTTGCCGGTGCCAGTCTGGGCGGAGCCCATGAGGTCGCCGCCGCTGAGAACGATGGGGATGGAGCGGGACTGAATGGGCGTGGGTTCGGAGTAACCCATCGACTGAACGCCGTGCACAACTGCTTCGTGCAGGCCAAAATGCTGAAAATCCATGGTCATGTAACTGTTCTGCTCTGGGAGCTTGGCTTGCTTGTGAAGCCTGGGAAATAAACGAACTAGGGGAGCGGCGCGTCCTCCGGCACGAGCCGGTTGATCTGTGCTGCGGCATAAGCGGCACCGAAACCGTTGTCGATGTTCACGACGGTGACGCCGCTGCCGCAACTGTTGAGCATGCCGAGAAGGGCCGCGAGCCCCCCGAAACTCGCACCATACCCTACACTTGTGGGAACCGCCACAATTGGTTTGCTCGTTAAGCCGGCCACTGCACTGGGGAGCGCCCCCTCCATCCCCGCCACCACCACCAGCACGCTGCAGGCTTCCAGCTTGTCGCGCACCGCCAACAGTCGGTGAATCCCCGCGACCCCCACGTCGTTGACGCGCAGCACGCGATTCCCAAAAAATTCGAGAGTGACCACTGCCTCCTCCGCAACAGGCAGGTCCGAAGTCCCCGCACAAATCACCCCAACCGTCCCCCCGCGCCTGGGCAGCGGGATACGCTCGATGCTCATGCAGCGTGCCCGCTCGTGCCAGCGTGCTTCGGGAAACACCGCCGAAAGCGCCTCGTAATGTGCAGCCGTCACCCGGCTCGCCAGAAACAAGCCGTGCGCTTCCACCAGCACCGCTGCGATGCCCACCACCTCTTCGGGCGTCTTGCCTGCGCCGAAAACCACCTCAGGAAAGCCGCAACGTTGGTGCCGGTCGGTGTCGACCCGCGCAAAACCTAGATCGACAAAGCTCATAAATTTAGATGCGCGCCTGCGCCTGCGTCCCCGCGTCCTTGGCCAGGACGTAGCGCATCGGCAGCATTGCCGATTCAAAAAAGCCGTGTCTCTTGTAAAAGCGCTGCGCGTCCGCGTTGAGCCGGTCGGTGAGCAGGGTGATCCGTTTGACGTCTTTTTTGCGGGCGTAGTCGAGGGCGTGTTCCAGCAGGCGGCTCCCCAGTCCGTGCCCGCGGTATTCGCGCCGAATGATCAGATCCTCCAAAAGGAAGACCACGCCCCCCTCGGCGGTGGAAATTGTAAAGAGGAGGTTGATCATCCCCAGAATGGTATCGTTCTGTTTGAGAACAAAGATGCGCCCGCGGTTGGGGGCTTCCAACAACAGCCTCAGCCCGCGTGTCTGTCGCACCGGATCGGGGACAAAGTCTCCTTCCAGAGAGAAAAGCTCCATGAGCAGTTCGGTCAACTGCGGGAGATCATCCAATGTGGCTTGCTCGATGTGCGGTCCGTCCATTCCGGCCAAAGCAAAGCAGGCTCCAGAGGCGTCCGCAAGCGGTGCTTGTCAAAGGACGGGCGGCGGAAGTGAGATTCCGCGGCGGTGCATGGCCCGGTGGAGGAAAAGTTTAGCCACGGCTGCAAAAACCGCTTGCCGCAAGCAACGGAGAAGTGCAGCCTTCCCACCCCTTCATTTTGACAAAGCTCGGGTGGTGAAATGGCAGACACGTGCGTTTGAGGGGCGCATGCCG
>CANJYI010000222.1 GCA_947478975.1 Chthoniobacteraceae bacterium | reverse complement strand
CGCCATCCGGCCGGTGCCCTTTCAAAACATGATCTACATCGGGGACGGCCCCACAGACGTGCCCTGTTTCACGGTGGTCCGGCAGAACGGCGGCCACGCCATTGCCGTGTACAATCCCGAGGATCCCAGCCGCGGTTCCTTCAGAAAGTGCTACCAACTTTCCACCCACGCAGACCGGGTGCGCCACATCGCTCCGGCAGATTTCCGCGCGGGCAGCCATTTGCGCCTCATTTTGGAGCAGATGGTGAACGAGATCGGCAACCGGATTGTCGAAGCAAGAGCGTGGGAACTGGAACAGGCGACTGTTCGCGCACCGCAGCACGCAGTCTGAGGACTCCCAGGAGAGGTGCCCTGAGAAGCTGTCTGCGAGGAAACGAAGCAATTGGCTTAGGTCGGCATGCTGGACACCCTTAGCAGCCTCAGAGTTTTAGAAAAAACCGCCCTGCGACCTGTTGGTCTTTTTCTCAGCTATGAAAACACACAGCAACCCTTGCGGAAAACGAGCGGGAAGCTTTGGTGCTTTCGCCCGCCTGGGAGCGATCGCGATCGTTCTCCTCGGCGGGGGAGGGTGCGCTCATTTTGAGAAGGCCGCACTCCGCCGGAGTGAGCTGTACTACAAAGCCACCTCGGCAGCTCGGTTCGCTCCCAAGCCGGAGACCGAAAGCATTCCCTTTTTGGACAAGGTGCCCAAGGGCAGCCGTGTCATCGGGCTTTTCCAGTTCAGCACAGAACGAGGCCGTGATTTTGCAATGCGCAGCATCGAGCACAACGCCCGAAAGGTCGGCGCCGACGCCGTGTGGGTCAGAGGCCTCGGAGAGGGCCAGTTTCCGCAAACCCACCACGTGCCGGCCCACTGGGAAACCCAGCCCTTCACCCGCTTTGAACACAGCCGCGACTCTGTGCCCGGGGGACCGGGGAGGCCGGCGCGCGTGACTGTCGATACCGTACCCGTCACCGGCTACCGTCACGAGTTTGTGCCCGAACAACGCTGGACCAGCATCGTGCATTACAGCACTGTCGACGCCTTGATGCTCAAGCTGCGCTAGCCTCCCCACCCCCCAAAAAACAGCAGGGCGAACGCCGCCCCATCCCATCCACCCATGCCCTGGTTCTCTTTTAACGCAGGCGATTTTTCGGTCGCCTTCCTCAGCGTCCTTCTCGAAGGCATCCCTTTCCTCCTTCTAGGGGCTCTGATTTCGGGCTTGGTCGATGCCTTTGTGACACCAGAAAAACTGGCCCAGGTTCTCCCCAAAAACCGGACGGCAGCCGTGTTTGTGAGCGGCCTGCTGGGGCTGGTTTTCCCCATGTGCGAGTGCGGCAGCGTGGTGGTTATCCGCCGCTTCCTGCGCAAGGGCCTCCCCGTGGGCTGCGCCGTGACCTACATGCTCGGGGCCCCGATCGTGAGCCCCATCGTCGCGCTGAGCACCTTTGCCGCATTTCGCGGACAGAACCCCGCAGAAATGACCCTCCTCAGGTTGGGGCTCGGCCTGGTCATCGCCATCTTTGTAGGGCTTCTTCTGGACCGCCTCCCAGTGCAGTCGATTCTGCAAAGTGGCGTGACCGCCCCCGAGCCCTCCCCCGCTTCTCGCCCGGCTCGCGGCGGACTCAGCGTGGGAACAGCGCCCGGCACATTGGACGGCACCCTGCCGGTTTCCATCGGCACAAAATTGCTGCGCTCCCTCTACAGCGCGGCGACGGATTTCCTGGATGTGGCCGTTTTCTTTGTCATCGGAGCGGGCATCACCTCGCTCCTTGGAACCGCCGTGGACCGCTCCCTGCTTGAGCCCCTGGCCGCCACCCCGCTGATCGCCATCTTTACGATGATGTCCGCAGCGGTGGCCCTCGCACTTTGCAGCACCACGGATGCCTTCATCGCCGCGACGAGTTTCCCCGGCTTTCCAATGACGGCGAAACTCGCGTTTCTGGTGTTCGGCCCGATGTTTGACATCAAGCTCTACTGGTTGTACGGCTTACTGTTTAAGCGGAAGGTCGTCATCCTGCTTGGCCTGGGGCTTTTCCTAGGCATCGGTCTCATCTGCTGGAGACTGCAAGCCCTGGGGTTCTAGCACTGCCAACACGCCGTTTTTTGCCTTCACCTGTTATGACGTCCCTTTTTACTCGCTGGATCCCCTCCCTGACACTCGGAATTTGGAGCACCGTACTGTTGGGGACCTATTTTACGGGCCGGGTGGCCTCCTTTCTGCACCCTTCCTTCCGGCCTGGCGTGCTGTGGGCGGGCGTCGGCCTTGCTGCACTGGCGCTCCTGTTTGCGTCGCGTCCCACGCCTCCGGAATGCTGCTCGGACGCAACCTGCACACATCCCCTCTCCCGCACCAAGGCGGGCCGCTGGACCACCTTTCTAGTGCTGGTCCTTCCAGTCAGTGTCGCCGCCTGGCTTTCGCCAGAGCAGTTCAGCAGGCAGGCGTTTGAGCAAAGGGCCGAGGTGACCGATGCCAGCTCCCTTGGACAAAGACAAAGCAAGGGCCGGCCGGTGGCACAGCCCACGGCTTCCCTCAAGGAACAGCCCCCCGCCCAGCCGGCCACCCCGCTCCCGGTCGGTGCCCCGACGGAAGGCACACCCTCTGCCACACCCTCTGCCACACCCTCTGCCACACCCTCTGCCACACCCTCTGCCACGGCGTCGGTCGTGGCTGCTCCGGCGTCCGCCGCCGCAGGGGGCGAGGCCATTCCCGAGTACCTCCAAAAAACGCCTGAAGGCTACATCGTGGCCGAAGTGCTGGATCTTTTGTATGCGGTTCAAGACTCGCAGCTCCGGAAAGATTTCGAGGGCAGAACCGTCCAGCTCGTCGCGCAAATGATGCCTGTTGGTGAAAAGGGCGCCGGAACGACGGATGCCGGCGGAGCGGCCCGTTTCAAAGCCGTCCGCATGTTCATGACATGCTGCGCTGCGGACGCCCGGCCGGTCTCGACACTGGTGGAAGCCTCGGCGTTGCCCGATTTGCCGGAAATGACTTGGGTCAAAATCGTCGGGAAAGCCACCTTCCCCCTGGAAAACGGGAAGCGTGTCGGCGTGCTTCAAGCCACCTCCGTGCAGCAAGCAAAGCCGCCGGAAGAGTCGATGCTTTTCTAGTCGGTCAGGCAGAAGATGCCTGAGACGTTGCAACTGCGCTCAATCCAATCAAGACTGCTATTGATGCTCCCCGAGATTGAACGCCTCCTGTTACTCCAAGACCGCGACAAGAAAGCACGTTCCCTGCGGGGCGAGCTCAAAACGGTCCCCCTAGAGCGCAAGTCGCTCGAAGAAAAGCTCAGCGCCGCCAAGCAGCTTTCACAGGATACCCATCACCGCCAGCGGGCGGCAGAAGTGGAGCAGGCCCGTCTGGAGAACGAAATCCGGAGCCGCAAAGAGCAGATCGCGAAGTACGAGACCCAGAAGATGCAGACTCGAAAAAACGAGGAGTATCAGGCGCTCAACCATTCCATCGCGCATGTACGCGGGGAAATTTCTGGAATCGAAGACCGCCAACTCCAGTTGATGGAAACCTTGGACGAACTCAAGCCGCAGGTGGCCGAGGCCGACCGGGCAGCGGCGGCAGCGGCGGAATTGGTGCAGCGACAGCTCACCGATCTGGAAAAGAAATCCGAGCAACTGACCACCCAACTCGCGGAACTGGACGCGAGCAGGGAGAAATTCACGGCCTCCTTGGACGAGGACCTTCTCGACGACTACAAACGGTTGTTCACGACCAAAAATGAAGCCGTCGTTGCCCTGCGCAACGAGGTCTGCAGCGGCTGCCACATGAAAGTAACCGTGGCGACGGTGACAGCGGTGAAGGCAAGAAAGTCCATCGTGCACTGCGAACAGTGCAACCGGATTCTTTATCCAGACTAGCGGCAGTCAGGACGCCCGGGGGCCTTCGCTCCCGGCGTTCCGGTCACGCTTCTGGCTGCGCTAAATCAGCCCAAGCTTCATCTTGCCCACTTCGCTGATCATCGACTGGTTCCACGCCGGATCCCAGACCACTTCCACCTCCGCAGAGGCGACACCCGGAAGAGCCATGATCTTCTGCTCCGCCTCCCTGGCGATCACGGGCCCCATTCCACAACCGGGAGCGGTAAGCGTCATCTTGACCCGCACATCCGCGGGCGCTCCCTCGGGTTGTTCGACGGAGCAATCATAGACGAGCCCCAGATCCACGATGTTCACCGGAATCTCCGGGTCATAACAGGTCTTCAACTCTGCCCAGACGGCCTCGGGCTTCACGAGCACCCCTGCCACGGGCACATGCTCGCTCCGTTGGGAAACGAGCGACTCCAAACCGAGGGCGTCCGCATCGCCATCGGAAATGCGCGCCAACCCATCGGGGGTTGCCACCGTGTAACTCCCCCCCAAGGCTTGCGTGATCATGACCACCGTGCCCTTCGGCAGCAGCCTCACCTCTCCGCTTGGAATTCGGACCGCCTCGCAGTCCCGCGTTAAAACTTTCTCTGTATTTTCGTGCATGAAAAGGGTGTTGGAAGAGATTGCGCGCCCGCCTTACGAATCGGAAGGGGCGTCTGTGTTGCCGGGTTGCTTGAAGACAATGTTCGGCTTGCGCACGGAACCCTCCGCCGGCTTAAAGCTGTCGCGCAACGTAGGGCTGCCGGCGGTGTGCGCCGCGGGCGACTGCTGTTTCTCAGAATGCCCCGACGCCGCGGGCGCGGAGTCCCCCTGCAAAGCAGAGCGCAGCGCCCCCTCCACCAGTTGCGCGCAGTGGATTTTCATGGGCGGCAACGCCCCCAAAGAAGAAGCCAGGTCAGCCCCCGACAGATCCAGCGCCTCGGCAATCGTTTTTCCAGCCACCAACTCGGTCGCAACGCTGGCCACGGCGATGGCGGTCTCGCACCCAAAGGTCTGGAATGTTGCCCGGTCTATCACCTTCCGCCCCTGAGCATCCTGGCGAAACTTCACCCACATCCGGAGCATGTCTCCGCACCCCTCAGAACCGGCGGTCCCCACGGCGTCCGCGTCGGACATCTCCCCGAGGTTTTTGGGCTGGGCCACCGCTTCGGCTATGCGCTGCTGGAGATCGCTCATGGAATAGTTTTTCTTGAAAAGAACGCGACGCGGGAAAGGCTATGCGAGGTCGTACCGGGGCAAAGTGGAATCCACTTCGCAGCTCCAAGCGTCGATCCCTCCGCGGAGACTGCGCGCATTCTCCATTCCGTGCCCCGCAAAATAAGCGGCGGCGTCCATGCTCCGAACACCGTGG
>CANJYI010000221.1 GCA_947478975.1 Chthoniobacteraceae bacterium | reverse complement strand
TCGACCGCATCCCACGCAGTCAGGAAGCTATCCGCGATCCAGCGGGTGCTGGGTGCGGCTGCGGTGGGGCCCCAGAATTGAAAGAGGGGGAAGGTGCCGTGTTTTTCCTGGAGCAACCTTTTGAGCGCGGCCGGGTGTGCGTAAAAGTCCGGAGATTTTGCTCCGTCGTGGTGGTACACAGGGCGAGGGGTCACCGTTGCGGCCGTGCCTGTGTTCATCGCGTACCACCAGAAATGTTTGAGAACCTTCCAAGGCTGCCCCTCCCAGACGTGGGGGGCACACACGAGCCGCTCGCTCTGACGCCAGAGCAGGATTTCGTTCAGATCGCGGAAATACCAGCCGTTTGCAACGATCCCGTGTTCCGAGGGATCCACTCCCGTGAGCATGGTGGCCTGCGCCGTTGTGGTGACGGCAGGAAGTGCGGGGGCCAGCGGGGTGTGGAAGCCCTTGTTTGCGAGCTCGCTCAGTTGCGGGGTGTCGGCCCCCAGGTGCGCCGGGGTCAGCCCAACGCAATTTAGAACCACGAGGGGGCGGGCGGGGCGAGGGGCGTTGGAGGCGGGGGGAAGGGTTTCCATCGGTTGTTGCGCGGAAAGGGTAGGCCAAAAGAACTCGCTAGAGAAGCACTCCGACTTTGGTAGTGTTTTTTTAATGAAGCTTTCCCCAGTTCTCTCATTTGCCGCGCTGGCGGTCGCCGGGTTGCCTGCGCAGTGCCTTTTTGCCGAGCCTTCGCCAAAACCGCCCGCCCGCAAAGAGCCTCCCTCCGCCGAGCAAGTCGCAAAGGCGGCGGTCGTCGCCCAGGGACTCCAGATTGACGTATGGGCGGCCGAACCGCTTCTGGCAAATCCCGTAGCGTTCGCCTTCGACAATCAGGGCAGGGCCTGGGTCGCTGAAACCAACCGGCGGAAATCCTCCTATCTGGACATCCGCTCGTTTCCCGATTGGGTTCCCCAGAGTCTCGCGCTGCGTTCCGTTGAAGAGCGTACGGCTTTTCTGAAGAAATCCTTGCCCGAAGGTGCCGCCACCTGGCCGAAATCCATGCGCGACCTCAACGGGGACGGCAAGGTGGACTGGCACGATCTGGAGGTGGAGTCCGAAATTGTGCGTCTGGTTGAGGACAAGGCCGGCAAGGGAAAGGCCGACACAGCGCGCATCGTGGCCAATAGCTTCAATTCCGTTGCAACCGGAGTGGGCGCCGGCATCGCCGTGCGCGATGGCCAAGCGATCTTTGTCTGCGAACCCGATGTTTGGATCCTCAACGAGGACGGGAGTAAAAAGTCTATCGTGCAGGGATTGGCGGTGCACATCGTCTACAGCGGGCACGACTGCCACGGCGCAAAGTTCGGCCCTGATGGCCGGCTTTATTTTTCGGTGGCTGACTGCAGCGCCCGGATTGAATCCGAGGGCAAGGTGCTCGCGCCGCCCTCTTGCGGCGCGGTTTTCCGGTGCTGGCCGGACGGCACCGGCTTGGAACTGTACGCCTACGGCCTGCGCAACCCGCAGTCGCTGGTGTTTAACGATGTGGGCGATCTTTTCACCGGGGACAACAACGCCGACGGAGGAGACAAGGCCCGCTGGGTGCACGTGGTCGAGGGGGCCGACTACGGCTGGCGCTTCCACTACCAGTTCATGAAGGAGCCCAAGCTTGGGGTTTGGAACTCCGAGGGCCTCTGGAAGCGGGAGGCGGCGAAGGACGCCCCCTCGGTTCTGCCGCCCGTGATCAACCTGGGACACGGTCCCTCCGGCGTCGCGTACTACCCGGGCACCGGTTTGCCAGCTGCCTATAAGGGCGCCTTCTTCATGGCAGATTTCCCCGGCGGGGTGCGCTCCTTTAAGCTGCGCCAGAAGGGCGCTTCCTACGAAGCCGAACTGCCTGACACCGTTCTCATGGACAACTCCGCCAAGGAAATGACAGGCAAGTTTGCCTGGAATCTCAATGTTCCCGATATTGCTTTCGGTCCCGGCGGAGGGCTCTACCTGCTCGACTGCGTTGACTGGATTCCTGATTACAACAAATTCGACAAGGGTCGCATCTTTCGTGTGCACTCTCCGCAGGCTGACGCGGAACCCATTGTGGCAGAGACCCGCCGCCTTCTTGCGGAGGGCTTTGCACAAAGGTCCCTTCCCGAACTCGAAAAGCTTTTAGGCCACGCGGATACTCGAGTGCGCAGTGAGGCCCAACGGGCGCTGGTGGGGCGCAATGGCGAGGGTTTGCGGGTGTTGGTTCGGACAGCCGGACGGCGCGGCCTCGAGCGGCTTCACGCGGTTTGGGGGATTGGCCAAATCGCGCGCAACAACCAGGGTGCCCTAGAGGCGCTCAGAGGGCTGACCCGCCCCGGCACGGAGGCAGAAGTGCGCGCCCAGGCGGTAAAGTTGCTCGGTGAGAACGGCGGACCGGCGGACGCCCCACGGATTGCGAGCCTGCTGCTTGACCCCGCACCTCGGGTGCGTTTTTTTGCGGCACAGGCGCTTCGCAGGGTGGGTGGGGCAGCGCAGGTTGAGCCTGTTGTGAAGGCGCTGCGCGCCAAGCAGGCTCCGGACGCCTTCCAACGCCATGCCCTTGCCACGACGCTCGCCGCCGTTGCCAAGCCTGAGGAGCTCCGGGCGCTCGCGGCGGATCGCTCCGAGGCGGTGCGTCTGGGGGCCGTACTGGCTCTGCGCAGAATTGCCGATCCTGGGGTTACCGGATTTCTGGCCGACAAGGCGCCGGCGATCCGTCTGGAGGCCGCACGCGCAATCTATGACGAACCGATTCCCGCGGGTTTGGAAGAGTTGGCAAAGCTGGAGGCCAAGCAGGATGAGACCGCCGGCGCTCTGGAGCGCATCCAAGCGGCTCGTTACCGGCTTGGGGGGCGGGCCGGCGCTGAGCGCATGGTGCAGCTTGCGCTTGATCCCGAGGGGGTGGCGTCCGCTCGAGTTCAGGCCATTTCTTTGCTTCGGCAGTGGGAGCCCAAGGATGGGCGGGATGCGTTTTTGGGCCGCTGGTGGCCGATAGAGTCGGCCAGGGACGGTGAGGTTGTCAGGAAGCTGGTTGTTGAAAAGACCGCGCAATTGCTTGGGGACGCGGTGCCATCGGTGGTGGACGCGGCCGTGGAGTTGGTGTCCGCGTACGGCCTGAGCGAACACACCGCAAAACTGCGCGCACTCTTTTTGGAGGAACAACGCGGCGCGCAGACCCGCGCGCAGGTGCTGGGTGTCTTTGCGAAACTCAAGCTCGAGGGCTTCGGCGATTTGCTGCACCTCGCGCTCAAGGACAAGAGCAAGGAATTGAGCGCCGCCGCCTCCAAGCTGGTGGGAAAGCTTCCCCCTGAGGAGGCCTTGGTGTTGAGCTCGCGCATGCTCGAATCCAGCAGAGTTGTTGATTTGCAGAGCGGACTCCAGACGCTGGCCCAGCTTAAAAACCCGCAGGCTGATGCTGTTCTGGAGGGGGCGATGGAGCGACTGCTGGCTGGCAAGATTCCCGCCGGTGCGGTTCTCGACGTCTTGGAGGCGGCCAACAAGCGGGCGACTCCCGGGCTGAAGGCTCAGGTGAAGGCCTTCGATGCCGCCCGAAACGAGGCCGATCCACTTGCGAAATGGCGCGAATGCCTCGAGGGAGGGGATGCCAAAAATGGGCTCACCCTTTTCCGGGAAAAGGACGAGCTTGGCTGTTACCGCTGCCATCGCGCAGCAGGAAACGGCGGGGATGTGGGCCCCTCGATGGACAGAATCGGGACAAAGCGCGACCGTGAATATCTGCTGCGCTCGATTGTTTCGCCCAACGCTGACTATGCGGAGGGCTTTGAAACGGTACTGCTCAAACTTTCCGACGGCTCGGTCGCCGCGGGAATGCTCACCAAAGACGGCCCCGAAAGCGTGGTGCTCACAACCGTCGGCGTGGCCCAGCCCCAAACCATTCCAACCAGCAAGATTGTGGGCCGTGACAAACTGCCGTCCCTCATGCCCGAGGGACTGGCTCAGATGCTCAGCAAGCGCGAATTGCGCGATATTGTGGCGTTTCTGGCCTCCCAAAAGTAACCATTCCGATCCGCTTGGCTTCGGCGCCTTTCCACGCACTTGAATTCCAGCATGGCTTCCCCGATCCTCGCCCACTTCCGATGCACCTGACACTTCTCAAATCGAAGATTCACCGCGCCGCCGTCACCGCTGCCAGCCTTCATTATGAAGGAAGCCTCACCATCGCGTCCGATTTGGCCGAACGGGTCGGGTTGCTTCCCTACGAAAAGATCCTCGTGGGGAACATGGCCAACGGCGCCCGCTTTGAAACCTATGTAATCTACGGCAAGTCCGGCAGCGGCGAAATCCAGCTGAACGGGGCGACCGCCCATTTGGGGAAGATTGGCGATCGTCTGACTATCATGAACTTCGCACAGTTCACGCCCCAGGAGGCCGTGGGCCACAAGCCCAGGGTGGTGCTCTTGAACGAGCGAAACGAGGTGGTGCGCACCGAGGCGCAGATTCCCGAGTACGCGGACCTTTCCATTCCAGTGTGACCATTGGAGGAGGAAGCGGCGAAGCTTGCTCTGAAGTCCTCCTAAATACGCTGGCTCTCTGAACCTACACTGCAGAATACCTGCCCTGAAAAATCATGCTTTTGCAGTTTAAGAAGAAAAAGTCTCTCCCACCAAAGACTGCGCAAGACTCTGCCGGACGTTTGGCCAGGCCTCCGCTTGAGCGGATGTCGAGACTGCACGACTTGATTCAGTCACAAACATATCCCAACTGCACTCTGCTGGCGGAAGAACTGGAGGTGAGCAGGAAAACCATCCAGCGGGATCTGGATTTTATGAGGGACAGGCTGGGTTTGCCCATCGCCTACGACGGACAGCGGTTCGGGTTCTACTACACCAAACCGGTGGATTCCGTTCCCGAGATGGAGGTGAGCGAGGGGGAATTGGTGGCGCTGCTTATTGCCCAAAAGGCGCTACAGCAGCATCGCGGCACAGTTTACGAGGGGCCCCTGCGCTCCGCCTGTGCCAAGATTGCCTCCGCCTTGGATGACCGGGTTTCGGTGGATATTACGGACTTGGCTTCGCGGATTTCCTTCAAGGAGCAGGGCTTTAATGAGGTCTCGCTGGAGGTGTTCGATACGGTTGGTAAGGCGGTGCGCTTGTCGAGGGTTTTGGAGTTTCTTTACAAGAAGCTGGGGGCGGCAGCTGAGGAAACCAGGCGGATCCAGCCCTATCACCTCGGGTGCATCAACAACCAATGGTATGT
>CANJYI010000220.1 GCA_947478975.1 Chthoniobacteraceae bacterium | reverse complement strand
TCCTGCAGCACCCGGGTCGCCGGGCAGCTTTTCATCGCAAACCGGGCCTGCACTCCGTCCGCCGTCACCTCCCGGATCTCGGAAATCCTCTCACGGATGGTGGGTGCGGAATACAGCCAGAACGGGGTGGCTACCTTTTCGGCAAGGCTTCGGAGCAGATCGCTTTCAATGTGCATGGGTTTAAGGGGTGGGAAATCAAGCTGGGCGACTAGGGCGTGTTTAGGGGCAATCAAACCCAAGTTCGGGTAAGAAAACTCGCAGGCCCTCCTACAGAAAGCCCCTAAACCTGTTGTTCAGGAGTCTATCCGCAGATGTCACAGATTGAACAGATGAGAAGAAACCATACAGGGTATCTGGCGACACCTTTTCCTTCATCTGTGGCATCTTTTTCATCTGCGGATCAATGCCTTTTTCATGAGGCGTCAGCGAGAAGTTACCCACTGTGAACCCTTCCTAGTCCAGGGTGCGGATCTCGCCCGCTTCCTCCCGAATCCGGCGCCGGTCCATCAGCCATACGATCCAGATGCAGACCTCGTAAATCGCGATGACAGGCAAAGACAGGCCGATAAAGGTGAAGGGGTCCGGCGTCGGCGCGATGAGGGCGACAAGCACGAGGATCGCGGTAATCGCGTAGGGGCGCGTCCGGGCCAGCATCGGGTAGTTGATGACCCGCAAGGCAGCAAGGCCCAAAACCCCCACCGGCAGTTCACACAACAACCCGCAGGCAATCGTCAGGTGAGAAACGAATCCAAAGTAGATCTTGGCATCGAACTGCTGGGTGATCCCCATCGAGGTGTTGTAGTTGGTGAACCACTGCAACGTGGCGGGAAGGACGTACCAGTAACTGGCCACAGCGCCCAAAGAGAACAACACGAAGCCCGCGCCAATGGCCGGCAGGAGAATCCGCCGCTCCTTGGAGGTGAGGGCGGGAAGCACAAATTCGGCCAGGAAGTAAACCAAGAAGGGAAAACTCAATACAATCCCCACATAAAATGCAATCGTTAAGGAGATCATGAAGCCGTCAGTCACCCCGGGCATGAAAAGCTTCACCCCCAGGTCCGCGACCGGTTTCATCACCAAGGCCGTGACTTCCTTCACGAAGGAAAACGCCACGATCATTCCGAGGACAAGGGCCGTGCCCATCTTGATAGCCGTCCAGCGCAGATCCTCGAGATGGTCGAGGAAGGGCTTGACCACGTCGCCGTGGGTTTGTTCGCGGAATTGAAAAATCTTGCGAAGCCAGTTCATGAGGGGAAGGAAAACACAGGTGGAGTCGGCTAATGTATGCCGAGACGGAAGAGACGGCAATCCCCGCGAGGGTGCGCCGCCCAGATCGCCACTTTTGCGAATCAGAATTCATGCCAAAAAGGGCGGGCGCCCGCTCAAAAATCGGGTTTCTTTGGCTTGTGGTCTCTTGACTTCAAACCCCGGCAAACCACTATATGTTGCCTGTTCTTTCCCATCCGCCCCCACTAATAGTGGAGGCACCCGCGCCAAGCCGCCTCACCCGGACCCGTCCTGAAACGGTCCGGTCGGTTGTTCGGTCTGATTTCATTCCGACAGGTTTAGCAGGGCTTCAAGCCCGCAAAACCCGTTCGAAACGGCATCTGAGCCGCCCGGGGCGCCGGACACTTGGCCCAAACTTTCCCTAGACTCCTCAAGTCCAACACATTTCCTCCCGCTTTTCTCCCGCTTTCCTGACAGCCCGACCGTTCACAACCACTCCGCCTTTCGCTCAAGCCCACGCCCATTTTATCCTATGAGTTCAGCCCTCCTCGTCGCCGACCCGGATCTTATTTCCCTCAGCCCTGCAGACCCCCTCAACTTCACCAGCATCCACGGTGATGTTTCCGCAAAGGAGGAGGGCGATGTCGTCGTCTACCAGTTCAGGAACAAAACCTTCCGCTTGGACAAGACCAAGGCGCGGGAACGGCTGGCCGGTAAGATGGTCATCAACGGCCACAGATCCGCGGAGTTGAACGTCCTCCCGCTCAAGTACACGGAGGCTTACCGCATCTACAAGCAGATGAAGGCCAACCACTGGGAACCGGACGTCATCGACATGTCCAAGGACGCCCACCAGTGGAACACCAACGCCCTTTCCGCCAAGGAGCGCTGGATCATCGAGATGAGCATCGGATACTTCTCGGCAGCCGAAGGCATCGTGGGCGACTCCGTCCTGCACGTCATCGAGGACAACCTGACCGCCGCAGAACTCAAGCACGCCTCGCTCCGCCACATCGCCGAGGAATCCATCCACATGGACTCCCTCCTGCACATCATCGGCAGCCTCAACATCGATCTGGACGAGGTGACCGCCAAGTTCCAGGACATCCCGTCCATTCGCAAGAAAAACGCCTTCATCACCAGGCACATGCCCACCCTCAAGATGGGCATTGACCTGACCCAGACCGTCAACAAGCAGGCCTTCGCCAAGGCGCTTTTTGCCATCACCCAGGTCATGGAGGGCACCCAGTTCTACGCCCTCTTCGCCATGGTCCTCTCCCTGCACCGCCAGAACAAGATGACCGGCATCGGGCAGATGTTCCAGTACACCCTCCGCGACGAGTCCAACCACATCGCGCTGGGCCGCTACATCCTCACGGAGTTGATCAACGAAAACCCCGACATCTGGACCGAGGCTTTCCGCGCCGAACTGGTTGATTTCATGCGCGAAGGTGTCGAACTCGAAAAGGAGTTCGTCTGCGACTGCCTCCCCGAAGACATCGTCGGAATGCGCCAGCAGGAATTCCTGGATTACGTTGAATACAACGCCGACCGCCGCCTGAGCAGCCTCGGACTGCCCGTGCTCTCCCGCGTTCGCAACAACCCCTTCGGCTGGCTCGACGAGGTCATTTTTCTCAAGAAGGAGAAAAACTTCTTTGAAACACGCGTCACGGAATACCAGACCAGCGGCAGCGTCCGGAATTCCAACGAAGACGACCTCATCTGATCCGCAGCCCGGCGCCCCCCCGCCCGCTTGTCCAGCGCTCCTGCAGTCCCACTCTGACTCCCTTCCAGTCCACCTTCCCGCCTCGCCAGTCGCACTCCCGTCTCCGCCTCCAATGTCCTCTGTTTTTACTTTGCACGCCGAACCCACGGACGCCCATCTAGCGGCCATCCCCTCCGATTCAGCCGATTTTCCTCGGGTGATCCGTCGCGACACGCCTCAGTCGCTCCAGCAAAAGCCACACATTGTGCCCTGGCTGGGGCACAAGATTGAGCGCGCCGTTGCCGCGGCATGCGCCTCCGTCCAGGTCGATGAATCCGTCGGCCGCCAGGTGCGGGCCGAGATTGAATTCAGAGTCCGCAGGGAAAGTCCCCTGTTTGTCCACATCGAGCAGATTCAAGATATGGTCGAGGATATGCTCCTCGAACTCGGTCACAGCCGGGTGGCCCTTGCCTATGGCAAGTACCGCGCCAAGCGGGCCGCAATGCGGGAGTTTACCCGCGATCAGTCTTACCAGGACGAAACCGAGCAGCTCGAGCTCGCCTCGCACGAACAGCTCACGGACATCAGGGCCCGTGTTTCCTTCGCGCTGATCGGCCTCAAGCTGGACATCTCCGAAAGCGCGCTCATCAGCCGCCTGCTCCGTTCGACCTCGCTCTCCCTTTCCGCATCGGAGCGCCGGGAGACGATCATTCTCAATTCAAAGGAGCTCCTCGAACTGGAAGCCGACACCCGCTTTGTCGCCGGACGCATCCTCCTGACCTACATCTACGAGGAAACCCTGCCCTGGAAGATCACCGACGGTCCCCAGGCCCTCAAGGACGCACACAGAAAGGCCTTCCTCGCCTACATCCCCCTCGGCATCGAGCTGGGCCGGCTCGACCCGCGCCTTGCCGCCTTCGACCTACGCAAGCTCGCCGACGCGCTTGACCCCTTCGCCGACCTCCAGTTCGACTTCCTCGGCATCCAGACCCTCTACGACCGCTACCTCATCAACCGGCGGGACACCACCACCGGTCAGAAGCTGCGCCTCGAGTCCCCCCAGATTTTCTGGATGCGTGTGGCCATGGGCCTTTCGCTCCTTGAATCCGACAAGGAGGCCCGTTCCGCCGAGTTCTACTCCCTCTACAAGACGCGCAAGGCCTGCTCCTCCACCCCGACCCTCTTCAACTCGGGCACGGTTAAGAGCCAGCTCTCGAGCTGCTACCTGCTGTACTGCGGCGATTCCATCGAGGAAATCACCGAAACTTGGAACCGTTTCGCCCACCTTTCGAAGTGGGCGGGCGGGCTGGGCTGCTCCTGGACCGCCGTCCGCGGCACCGGTGCGCACATCCATGGCACCAACGGGGAATCCAGCGGTGTCGTGCCCTTCTTGAAGGTCTCCAACGACATCGCCATCGCTGTAAACCAAGGCGGCAAGCGCCCGGGCGCCCTCTGCAGTTATCTCGAACTCTGGCACGCCGACATCGAGGACTTCCTCGATTTGCGCAAGGAAACCGGGGACGACCGCCGGCGCACCCACAACATGAACACGGCCCAGTGGATCCCGGACCTGTTCATGAAGCGGCTCAAGGACATCTCCGACGGGCGCCTCAGCAAAGAGGCCACCTGGACGCTCTTCCGCACCAACGAGGTCTCCGACCTGCCGGAAATCCACGGCGCGGCGTTTGAAAAGCGCTACGTCGAGTACGAGCAGATGGCGGACGAAGGACGCATCTACGGCCGCAAGGTCCGCGTGCTGCAGCTTTGGAAGCGGATGCTCGAGACCCTCTTTGAAACCGGCCACCCTTGGCTGACCTTCAAGGACCCCTGCAACGTGCGCTCCCCCCAAGACCACGTCGGGGTGATCCACAACTCGAACCTGTGCACGGAGATCACGCTCAACACCTCCACTGAAGAGGTGGCGGTTTGTAACCTCGCGTCGGTCAACCTCTCCTCCCACCTGACTCCGGAGGGGGCCATCGACCATCCCAAGCTGCGCCACACCGTGGAACTGCTCATGCGGATGCTCGACAACGTCATCGACATCAACTTTTACCCTGTGGAAGCCGCCGAGCGTGCCAACATGCGCCACCGTCCGGTCGGGTTGGGGGTGATGGGCCTCCAGGACGCCCTCTACATGAAAGGCATTCCGTTTGATTCGATCGAGGCCGTGGATTTCAACGACGAGATGATCGAAGCCGTCGCCTTCTACTCCTACTGCGCCTCGGCGAAGCTGGCCGAAGAACGCGGTGCCTACTCCACCTTCAAAGGCTCGAAATGGGACCGGGGGATGCTCCC
>CANJYI010000219.1 GCA_947478975.1 Chthoniobacteraceae bacterium | reverse complement strand
TCCTCCTTTTGGAGGCGGCCGACGCCGTCGGCGGGCGCATCCGCACCGACCTGACCCCCGAGGGCTTCCGTCTGGACCGCGGCTTTCAGGTGCTGTTGAGCGCCTACCCCGAGGTCCGACGGCAGGTCCGCCTCGATGCGCTCCGGCCACGCGCCTTCCGCTCGGGAGCGGTGCTCCGCCTGCCCGACGGCGCCGAAACGCTCCTGCCGGATCCGCTCCGAAATCCGCTCGCGCTGCCTGGGGCGCTGTTTTCGCCCATCGGCTCTTTGGCGGACAAGCTGCGTCTCGCCGGGCTTGTGCTGGAGCTCCTGCCCCGGAGTGCGGAGTCATTGCTCCAAGGCCCGGGCACTTCGACTCTGGAATACCTGCGGGCGGGCGGCTGGAGCCGGCAGGTCATTGAGCGTTTTTTTGTTCCCTTTTTTGGCGGGGTGTTTCTGGACCGGAGCCTTTCAGCGGACAGCCGGTTTTTCCGTTTTGTGTTTCAGCAGTTTGTGCGGGGCCGGGCGCTGCTGCCCTCCCTCGGGATGCAGGCCCTTCCCGAACAACTGGCGGCCGGACTGCCCGGAGATCGCATCCGATTCAACACCCCCGTACGCGCCGTGGAACCGGGCGGCGTACGCCTGCAAGACGGCACGGCGCTGGAGGGCTCCGCGGTGGTGCTGGCCGTCGAAGGGCACGTTCTCGATACTTTGCTTCCGAAGGCCGCGGCGCCCGTGGACTGGCAGCGGACGGCCTGCCTCTATTTTGATGCCCCCGTTTCGCCGGGAAAGGGGGACGGCTACCTCCGCCTCAACTCGGTGCCGGGGAGTCTGGTACACAACGTGTGTTTCCCGTCTGACATCGCCCCGGAATACGCGCCAACAGGCCGGACGCTGGTTTCGGCAAGCTCGCATGGAGATCACGGTATGGAGCCGGCGGCCTTTGAAAAACGGGTACGCGAGGAATTGACCGAATGGTTTGGACCGGCGGTGTCGGAATGGCGGCCGCTGCGCACCTACGAGATTTCCCGCGCACTACCGCCCTTTGCCACAGCGCCGCGGACGCCTCCACCCGAGGGGGTCTGGATCTGCGGCGACCACCTGGGCTATCCCTCCTTCAACTGCGCACTTGCGACGGGTCGCGCCATGGGCGAGCGCCTTGCCCGCTCCCTTTGCTAACTCCCTGCTGGACACCTTGCCCACAGCAACCAAGCTTTCCCAATGGACCGCCCCCACCCCTTCCGGCTCCTTGCCGCCGCCCTTCTCGTCACCCCGCTGTGTGCGCACGCCGCCCCGGACTGGCCGCAGTTTCGCGGCCCGGATGCCAACGGCATTTCCTCCGCAAAAAACCTGCCTCTGGAATGGAGCCCCACCAAGGGTGTGGCCTGGAGCGTGGAAATTCCCGGCAAGGGCTGGTCTTCCCCCGTCCTTTCGGACGGAAAGCTCTACCTGACCTCGGCCGTCAGCGACGCCTCCGGCGAGGTAGGCCTCAACGCCCTTTGCCTCGACCAGGCCACCGGTGCGCTCCTTTGGAACAAGGAGGTCTTCCGTCCCGAACCCGGCGACGCCTCGGCGATGCACCGCAAAAACACTGCCGCAAGCCCCACTCCGATCGTCGCGGAGGGCAAGGTGTACGTGCATTTCGGCCACATGGGCACCGCCGCACTGGACCTGCAAGGAACGGTCTTGTGGCGCCAGACCTCCCTCAAATACAAACCGGTCCACGGCACGGGCGGGTCCCCGCTCCTGCTCGGCGACTCGCTGATTTTCGGAGCGGACGGCCAAAAGGACCCCTTCATTGCGGCGCTGGACGCCCGCACTGGAGAGGTGCGCTGGCAGAAGGCGCGCAACACCGCAGCCAAGAAACAGTTTTCCTTCTCAACGCCCGCAGCGATCCAAGTGGGCGGGGTCCAACAGGTCATCAGCCCCTACAGCGGTTTTGTCGCCGCCTACAATCCGGCGGACGGAGCCGAGTTGTGGAAGGTTGCTTACGGCGAGGGCTACTCCGTGGTGCCGCGTCCGGTTTACGCGCACGGGCTTCTGTATTTGAGCTCCGGCTTTGATTCCGCAGCGCTTTACGCCATCCGTCCTGAGGGGGCGACCGGAGACGCCTCCGCGACAGCAGTCGCCTGGACGCTCAAAAAAGGCGCCCCGCACACACCCTCGGTGGTCGTCGTGGGGGCAAACCTGTTCTGCGTGTCCGACGGGGGCATCGCCTCCTGCGTCGATGCGCTCACGGGCGAAGTGCATTGGAGCGAGCGTCTGGCGGGAGGCTTCTCCGCCTCCCCGATCGCCGCCGGGGAGCGCGTGTATTTCCTCAACGAAGCGGGCGTCACCAGCGTGGTGAAGGCGGCACAGAAGTTTGAGCTGCTGGCCACCAACGATTTGGGAGAGCGCACGCTGGCCTCCGCTGCGCCCGCGGATGGAGCGCTGTTCATCCGGGGCGAGACCCACCTGTTTAAGTTGGTGCCCTGAGCACCGGGTGCCCGCCTCCATTTTTTCGCCCGCCAATGAGTCCCGACTTCGCCCAGTTTGAACAGTTGCTGATCGGCATGGCGCAGCGCGGGGCGTCCGACCTGTTCGTGACCGAGGGCAAGAACCCGGCCTACCGGATCGACGGGGCACTGCGGCCCGCGGACGATACGATCGCATCACACGAAATGGTGGAGTCGGTTCTGGAGGCGACCCTCCGCCCGGCCCAGCGCGAGGCATTTGACCGAGCCGGGGAGATGAACGTGGGACTGAGTCTGGAGAATGTGGGCCGCTTCAGGCTGAACATCCACCTTCAGCGCGGATTGACTGGGATCGTCGTCAGGCGGGTGCCCCCGGGGGCGGTGAGCTTTGAGGAACTCGGTCTGCCCATCGAGGTGCAGACGCTTTCAGAGCTGCGCAACGGGCTGGTCCTGGTGACGGGAGCCACAGGGTCCGGCAAATCCACGACGCTCGCGGCGATGATCCACCACCTCAATGCCCACTTCACCCGGCACATCGTCACGATTGAAGATCCGGTGGAGTTTGTGCACGAAGACCTCCGCTCGCGCCTGACCCAGAGGGAGGTCGGCAGCGACACCCGGGACTTCCCTTCGGCCCTGCGAAACGTCCTGAGGGAAAGCCCCGACGTCATTCTCATCGGCGAAATGCGCGACGCTGAGACCGCGGCGGTCGCCCTTTCGGCCGCGATGACCGGGCATCTGGTGCTGACCAGCCTCCACACCACCGACGCGATCCAGGCCATCAACCGCTTCCTCGGGCTCTTTCCGGAACAGCTGCGACAGGCGGCTGCCGAGGACCTTGCGCTCTGCCTTCGGGGGGTCGTCGCCCAGCGTCTGGTCCCCCGCGCGCACCGCCCCGGCCGGGTGGCCGCGGTTGAGTTGCTCTCCAACACGCCCGCCGTCCAACGCCTTCTGCGCGAAGGCCGCCAGAACGAGGTCCACGATCTCATGCGCTCCAACGAGGCCATGTGTTCCTTCAACCAGGCCCTTTTTCTGCTTTTTAAGAAAGGCGAAATCACCCTCGAAGCAGGGATCTCCTATGCGCCAAACCCGGAGGATTTCCGGATGCACGCTCAGGGCATGGAGCGGGGTTCGTCCACTTTCCTGACCGAGGCGGACTCCCTTCCAACTGTCGGCGGCTTGGAGATGCGCTCACTGCTCCACTCCGCAACAAGGCACGGCGCAAGCGATATTCACCTCACCGTGGGCTCTGCGCCCGTGTTCCGGATTCACGGCACCCTGAGCCCGCTGGAGGCCAGTCCACTGACGGCCGCAGACGTGCGGGCGTTGCTTTTCACGCTCCTGAGCCACGCGCAGCGGGAGCAATTCGAACTCGAGAAGGAGCTGGATTTCGCCGTGTCCCTTACCGGTGACGTGCGTTTCCGCGTCAACGCCCACTACCAGAAGGGGACCATTGCGGTGGCCATGCGCGTCATTCCCTGCGCCGTGCCGGCGAGGGAAAGTCTGGGCCTCCCCGAGGCGGTCCTCCGTCTTGCCGAGCAACAGCAGGGCCTGGTGCTGGTCACCGGCCCGACGGGCAGCGGAAAAAGCACCACGCTCGCCACGCTCGTCGACATTCTCAACTCCACCCGCAGCTGCCGGATCATCACGGTGGAAGATCCCATCGAGTTCATCCACCAAAACCGGATGGCCCACATTGAGCAGCGGGAAGTCGGGGCGGACACCAAGAGCTTCGCTTCCGCGCTCAAATACATTCTCCGCCAGGATCCCGACGTCGTGCTTGTAGGCGAGATGCGCGACCTGGAAACCATCCAAGCCGCCCTCACCGCGGCCGAGACGGGCCATCTGGTCTTTGCCACGCTCCACACCAACGACGCACCTCAGGCGATCGACCGGATCATCGACGTTTTCCCGGCCCACCAGCAGGAACAGGTCCGCACACAGCTGGCCGCCTCTCTTCTGGCGGTGGTTTCCCAGAGGCTCCTTGTCGGGAAGCAGGGCCCAGGCAGGGTCGCAGCCTTCGAGATCCTGATGGCCACCACCGCCGTGCGTGCGGTCATCCGGGACGGCAAAACCCACCAACTGCTCAGTGCCATGGAGATCGGCGGGCGCGACGGAATGGTGACCATGGACCACTCCCTTGAGGAGCTGATGCTGGCCGGCAAGGTGGCGCGGGACGAAGCCCTCCGCTACATGCGCACCACGTCAAGCCTGCCACCGGAACCCCCGGGGGAGCTCCCACCAAAGAAATAGACATTTCGCAGCGAAACTCGCTGGAGAACGCTCGGACTCGGCACGTTCAATGCTCAAATCGCATTGTCTTCTCCAAAGCACTCAGGGACAAAAGCAAATCGCGGCATCGCTTTATTACAGAAACAGCAAGCGGTTAAAAATTTTATCTTTTTGCTAATGACGGACCCGCTTCCGGACGACAGGGTATATTAGATGCACAAATCCGGCGCCTTCCTCGCACTCCTTTTTCTAACGCTAACCGCTTCGAGCGGCGTGGCTCGCATCGGCGAGACGGAAAAGCAGTGCATCGCCCGGTACGGCAAGCCGGTGAAGTTTTTGGAAAAGGGAACCCTTTTCATCAAGGGGCAGTTGAAGATCTACGTCACCTTCTCAGGGGGGAAGGCGGAAAGCATCTGGTTGCAAAAGACGGATCCAGAGCGGCCGACCCTTGCCCTTCCCATCAGCAAGGAAGAAATCGATACCTTCCTGATCGCGAACAGCCAGGGACACCAGTGGCACTACAGCAGCGCCCTGCCGGACGGTGACGAAGTGTGGATCACCAAAGACTCGGAATTGGGCGCGCT
>CANJYI010000218.1 GCA_947478975.1 Chthoniobacteraceae bacterium | reverse complement strand
TCGATGTAGACGGGTACGCAGGCGGCCAGATCGGCGTAGTCCATGGGCGGATAATCAACCCGCTTTCCCCTCAGCTCGTAGTGGGTGCACACCTTGATGGATGCCAGCGTGTCCAGCCCGTCCAAATTCGTCACCGCCAGCTCGTCGATCCCGTTGATGATCCCCGCGTAGCGCACCGCCACGGCGTCAAACCAGCCGCAGCGCCGGGCACGTCCCGTGGTGGATCCGAACTCGCGTCCCATCCCGTGCAGCATGTCGCTGATGCTTTGGTTCTCTGTGGGGAAGGGGCCTTCGCCCACCCGGGTGGTGTACGCCTTGATGACTCCCAGCACCTTATCGATCTTGTGCGGCGGCACTCCCGAGCCTGTGCAGGCCCCGCCCGCCGTTGTGTTCGACGAGGTCACATACGGATAGGTGCCGTGGTCGATGTCCAGGAAGGTGCCCTGTGCGCCTTCAAACAGGATCTCCTTCTTGGCTTCTACCGCCTCGTGCAGGTAGACGACCGTGTTGGCGATAAAGGGGCGCAATGCCTCGGCCGCAGCCTGCAGCGCAGGAAGAATCTCCGCCAGTTCCAGACCGGGAAGGCCCTGGGCGGCCAGCACGGCGTTGTTTTCCGCAACACGCGTTGCGAGTTTTTGCTCAAAAGACTCCGTGTGCAGCAGGTCCGCGACCCGCAGCCCGACACGCGCGATTTTGTCGCCGTAGGCGGGACCGATGCCGCGTTTGGTAGTGCCGATCTTGCCGGCGCCGCGGCTTGTCTCGCGCGCCTCGTCCAGCAGTCGGTGGTAGGGCAGCACAAGGTGGGCTGCGTCGCTGATCATCAAATTCTGGGGCGTCACCTGGATGCCCTTGGACCGGAGTCCTTGTATTTCCACCGCCACAGCGATCGGGTCGAGAACAACCCCGTTTCCAATTACGCACAGCGTGCCGGGGCGCAGGATTCCTGACGGAATGAGATGGAGCACATACTTGGTTCCGCCGACGATGACGGTGTGGCCGGCGTTGTTGCCTCCCTGACTGCGCACGACAATCTGGGCGGTTTCCGTGAGGAAATCGATGATCTTACCTTTGCCTTCATCGCCCCATTGGGCGCCGACGAGAATCGTGTTGGACATAGCTGAGAAAACGGGTGGGACTGGATGGAAAACGGGTGGAAATCGGGTGAAAAGGCGGCTGAAACAAGGTGCCCGGTTCGGGGCAAAGACGCCGAATGTAGGGGGGAGGCCTTTGCGAGTGCAAAGCAAAACGCACCGGGGTGCGTCCAAACGGGGGAGCCGTTGCGAAGGCGCCCGGGAAAGGCCGTTTTAGGGGGAATCCGCAGGGGAACGGCGCTTTTGACTTTGCGCTTTGTTGCCGGTGTCCAACACTCAACACCCATCCTTTTCATTGAAATGAGCACACCCAAAGTTCTTGTAGCCGATCCCATCTCCGAACGCGGCATCGCTGAGTTGTTGGAGGGCAAACTGCTGGAGGTCGACGTTTTGACCGGCAAAACCGAGGCCGAACTGCTGGAGATCATCGGCAACTACCAGGGACTGGTCGTACGCAGCCAAACCAAGGTGACCGCCCGTCTTCTGGAGGCCGCCACCCAGCTCAAGGCCGTGGGCCGCGCCGGGGTCGGCGTCGACAACGTGGACGTCGAGGCCGCGACCAAAAAGGGCGTAATCGTCATGAACACCCCGGGCGGGAACACTGTGTCCACCGCGGAACACACTTTTTCTCTGATGATGGCCATTTCCCGGAACATCGCCCAAGCCGATGCGTCCGTGAAGTCCGGCAAGTGGGACCGCAAGAGTTTTGAAGGTGTCGAACTTTACGG
Organism: Chthoniobacteraceae bacterium; assembly: GCA_947478975.1. Taxonomy (GTDB): domain Bacteria; phylum Verrucomicrobiota; class Verrucomicrobiia; order Chthoniobacterales; family Chthoniobacteraceae; genus Chth-196. The sequence goes on along the minus strand of CANJYI010000218.1, from coordinate 3,430 downwards.
CAAGACGCTGGCGATCCTCGGCATGGGCCGCATCGGGACCGAAGTGGCCTCCCGCGCCCAGGCCTTTGGAATGCGCGTGCTGGCATACGATCCCTACCTGTCGGCGGCCCGTGCCAAGTCGCTCCACGTGGAGTTGGTCGAGCGCCTGGATGAAATCGTGCCTCAGGCCGACTACATCACGGTGCACATGCCGCTGACGCCGGAAACCAAGCACATGCTCAACGCGGAGCGTCTCCAAAAGGCGCGCAAGGGTGTGCGCATCATCAACTGCGCCCGGGGCGGGTTGATCGACGAAGCCGCGCTTTACGACGCGCTCAAGAGCCGCCATGTGGCTGCGGCCGCCCTGGACGTCTTTGAAGTGGAGCCGCCTCCGGCCGATTGTAACCTGCGCGAACTACCCAACGTCATCTTCACCCCGCACTTGGGGGCATCGACTGCGGAGGCTCAGGAGAGCGTTGGCATCGAAGTCGCCCAGCAGATCCGAGCCGCACTGTTGCAGGGGGAAATCCGGAACGCCGTGAACATGCCCAGCGTGGACGCGAAGACGATGGCAGAGATCGCCCCCTACGCGGAACTGGGGCAGCGGATGGGAGTGTTTCTGGCGCAGATCGCTGCCAAGCGGTGCAGCGCCCTGAACGTCAATTTCCAGGGACGAATCAACGAATTGAACACCAAGCCGGTTTCGCGGGCGGTGTTGCTGGGCTTCCTCCGGCAGGCCGGCGGGGCCGAGGTCAACATCGTCAACGTCCCCGGATTCGCCCAGCACCTGGGCCTCAAGGTGAGCGAGTCCAGTGAGTCGGTTTCGCCTGACTTTGCAGAGCTCATCGAACTGACCGCCACCGGCGAAGGCGGCTGGGTTTCGGTGGCCGGCACCTTCTTCGGCAGCACGCCGCGGATTGTGAAGATCAACGGCCGCCACGTGGAGGCTCGTCCGGAAGGGGTGCTGTGCATCTTTGAAAACAAGGACAGACCCGGCATCGTGGGCGAAGTGGGCACCCTCTTCGGAAAGCACGGGGTCAACATCGCTAGCATGTCCTTGTCCCGCAACGAAGTGGGCGGACGCGCCCTGACCGTTCTCAACCTGGACTCTGTGCCCGGGCCCGCCCTGGTCAAGGAGCTGCTCTCCAACCCGGACATCTATTCCTGCCAGACGGTGAACCTCGGCAACTAAACCATCCTATGAAAGTGCGCATCGCCTCCGAACCGCCCACCGGGGCTTGGACTCACCTCCGCCTGACCTCCAAGGAGGAACGGGGGAAGCTGGTTCCCCCCCCGACCGACGGTGAGTTCTCTGGCGATGTGGGCACGCTGCTCCCGGACAGGGCTGCTTCCACGCTGTACGCGGGGGTCGGGGAGAACGCTTCTGTGGACGCTTCAGCGGTGCGGCGCACGGCCAGCGGTGCGGCACTGGCCCTGCGCAAGCAAGGGCAGGGGAGGGTTTTGCTCTGCATGGAGGAGCGTCCCGAATTTGTAGAAGCCGCCGTCGAAGGGCTTTTCCTGGGCGGCTACCGGTTTGAAACGTTTGTTTCCAAAAAGAGCCCTGCGCTCTCGGAGTTGGTCGTGCTGGTTTCCAAAAAAGACGTTCCTGCAGCGCGGAAGGCCGCGGCGCGGGGGCAGATTCTGGCCGAGGCCATCAACGTGTCGCGCGACGTGGCCAACCTGCCGGGCAACCTGCTCAACCCTGAAATACTTGCAAAACAGGCGGTTCAGATGGCCAAGCAGACGGGCTTGAAGTGCAGGGTTCTGGACGAGCGCGCCCTGAAGGCGGGCAAGTTTGGGGGGATGCTGTCGGTTGGGGGCGGGAGCCCGCACGCGCCGCGGCTCATTGCGCTGGAGCATCTGGGGGGTGCCAAGGGCGAAGCGCCGCTCGTGCTTGTGGGTAAGGCCATCACCTTTGATTCGGGCGGCATTTCCATCAAGCCGGCCTCCAGCATGGAGGAGATGATTTTCGACAAGTGCGGTGGAACCGCTGTGTTTGGCGCGATGCAGGCCCTCGCCAATCTTGGGGTGAAGCGCAACGTGGTCGGTATTTTGGCCGCAGCGGAGAACATGCCCAGCGGTACGGCCTACCGGCCCGGGGACATCGTGACGATGCGTTCTGGAACAACGGTGGAGGTGGTCAACACGGACGCCGAGGGGCGGATGGTTTTGGGCGACGCCCTCTGGTGGGCCTGTAACGAGTACAAGGCCGCGCAGGTGATCAACCTAGCGACCCTGACGGGCGCCTGCGGAGTCGCGCTGGGCGAGGCGGCCGCCGGCATGTGGACCAACAACGATGCTTTTCAGGTACAGGTGGTGCAGGCAGCAAAGGACGGGGGTGAACGGCTCTGGCCGATGCCCCTTTTTCCCGAGCACATCCGGCAGATCAAAAGCCAGGTTGCCCACATCAAAAACAGCGGCGGCCGCTTGGGTGGCGCATGCACCGCTGCGGCCTTCCTCAAGGAGTTCGTGGGCAAGACCCCTTGGGTGCACCTCGACATCGCCTACACCTCCCACCGGACCAAGGACCAAGACGGACTGGCCGTCGGTGCCACCGGCTTCGGCGTGCGCACCCTCGTGGAGTTGGCGTTCAACAAGAGTAAATCGCAAGCCCAGCTGGCTTAAGGTTTCGGATTGAGGTGGTCACCCTCACGACGAACCCGGTGGATGTGCACCGCGACGACTTTAGCGTGCTCAGCGTGCTCAGCGTGGGCGGCGGCTCCGGCAGTCGGCTAACTCTGGCCGATGAAGCGCTCAAACTCGCCTCCGAGCAGCGAGTGGACGTCTCGTTCAATTTCGGCCCGGGTGAGATGCCACCCGGTGTCGGAGAGGTCCGAATATTTTTCTGAAAGCACCTTCGCGAGAATCGGCCGGGAATGGTTCCATTTGTACCCGAGCTGATCCATGACGCGGCAGTCGCTGTGCTGGGGCGTCACCCCGAGGCCGAGCATTTCGATCCGCATCCGCGTGATTTCCTCAATCAACGAGGGGTTGTTTAAGAACCACCAGCAGCCGAAGATGTGGAGGTTGCGGAATTTCCGGGCCGCGACACAGAGAGCGTGTTGGTTTTCCCGGGCGAGCATGGTGCAGACAAACTTGTTTTGTGGAAACGCCGCGCAAATCGCCTCGACCGAGGGCACATCCGCCGGCGCGAGGCTGTCGCCCGCCATGCGCAGGAGGGGGTTCACCCCGCGGCGTACGCCGATCATCATGGCGAAGGCCTGCCCGTGTTCCCTCGCAGCAGGGAGGACCGCCTCTGTCAGCAACCGGTTTGTCACGTTGTTTGCGGGAAACGTCCAGTCCGGGGGCAGGGAAACCATGCAGTATTGAGAGTCCATCCGGACGCACCAGTCGCCCAAAAAGCGCCGCACTTCCCCCATGGTTTGACCGGAGAGATCTTCCCTGACGTCGTATCCCCACCCATGCAGTTGTTGGGCGGTCTTCTCCCATT
>CANJYI010000217.1 GCA_947478975.1 Chthoniobacteraceae bacterium | reverse complement strand
CTCGAAACGTTGTCCTTTGAATGCCCCGGAGCTTTCCGCCTCCAGCTCGACGGTTGCGGCGTCCTCTCCGGTGAGACTCACCTTGGCGGGATCAAACGGTTTGAAGCGCAGTCCGGTGAGCCAGCCGACGTGCTCGCGCAGCACCCCCCGCGCCCGCCAGTAGGCCGCCTCCGGGCTGTGCTCGACCTGATGCTGTTCCTTCCACCCCTGGCGCAACGTCGGCAGGACCAGCCAGAGCACCCCCAAGCACACGGCGATTGCCGCGACCGTTCCCGCCCCGAGCTGTATCCGGCGCCGCTGCTTTTCCTTCTTCGGCTCGATAAGCTGGGTCACGGGCTGCCATTGCTCGAGCCCCTCGCACCAAAACATCGCCCCCGTGTGCACAATCCCGCTGTTTACCATATGGCCGATCTGCCGGACCGTGTACGGCCCGCGCTGCGCCCCATCCACGTGTAAAAAGTAACGCTCCTGCGACATCTTGAGCCGGTCACCCTCTCACAAAACCGCCAAACGGCAACCCCTGAGCGAGACTTGGACCGCGCCTCTTTGCCCTTGCGTCGCACTTGGAGTTGACCTAGTTTTGAAACCTCTTTCAATTTATGGGCCAGCAATACAACAAAGTCGAAAAGCGTCGCCGTCGTGCGGCCTACCTTAACCGCCTCAAAATCCGCGCTAAAGAAGCTGCATCCAAGCCAAAGGCGCGCCGCACTAAGAAAGCAGAAGCCGCTGTTTAGAAATCCAGGCTAGAAAATCAGGCGAATTCATTCGCTGACTTTCCGTTTTTCAGGCGCCGGACCGCTCAAGATCGTTTTGAGTGAATCCGGCGCCTTCTTTTTCCCCACTTCCAACTTTCCTCCAATTCTCCGCCATGCGCTCCCCCCTCCTCGCTTCCACGGCTCTCAACCTCCTTCTGGCACTGCCCCTTCTGGCAGACGGCCCCAAGGATAATCTCCCGGATCAAGTCCGCCCCATCCCGCCTCCAGGCGTGGCGATTTCGGACGCAGAGCGCCTTTTTCTGCAGGAGGGCGTAACCGCGCTGGCCAAGGAGATCGCCGCCCTGCGCAACAGCCTTGAAAAAAAGCCCGCGCTCCTGGCCCTTTTGCCAGATGTGGAGATCTTCCACAAATCCGTGGACTGGGCTTTGCGTTACAACGAGTTTTTCAAACCACAGGAGGCAGCCACCGCCAAATCGCATCTGGAAGAAGGCACGGCTCGGGCCAAGGCCCTGCGCGAGGGAACCGCTCCGTGGACGACACAGACAGGGCTGGTGGTCCGCGGCTACCGTTCCAAGCTGGACGGCTCGGTGCAACCCTACGGCCTGGTCGTGCCCGCAGCCTACCAACAGGAAGGCGCAGCGCCCCACCGGCTTGACGTTTGGTGTCATGGTCGCGGGGAAACCCTCAGCGAACTGAGCTTCATCGAAGGCCGCCGCAAATCCGCTGGGGAGTTTACTCCCGCCGGAGCCTTTGTCCTGCATCCCTATGGCCGCTACTGCAACGCCAACAAGTTTGCTGGGGAGGTCGACCTTTTCGAGGCACTCGAACACGCCCAACGGAACTACCGCATCGATCCTTATCGGATCGTAATGCGTGGCTTTTCCATGGGTGGCGCCGCGGCCTGGCAGTTTACAGTCCACTATCCGAGCCGTTGGGTGGCATCCAATCCGGGGGCGGGCTTCAGCGAGACGCCGGAGTTTTTGCAGGTCTTCCAAAACGAGACGGTGGAACCGACCTGGTACGAGCAGCGGCTCTGGAATTGGTACGACTGCCCCGGGTACGTGCGCAACCTCGCCAACTGCCCGACTGTCGCCTACAGCGGAGAGGACGACAAACAGCGCCAGGCCGCTGCCAAAATGGCGGAAGCCGCCCACGACGAAGGCTTCAGCCTCACCCATGTCATCGGGCCAAAAACGGGCCACAAGTACCATCCAGACGCCAAGATCGAAGTCTCCCAACGCATCGACCGCATCGCCGCTCTGGGCCGGGACCCCTTCCCACGTCAAATCCACTTTGCAACCTATACCCTGCGCTATCCCACCTCCCATTGGGTGACGGTTCAGGGAATGCGCCACCACTGGGAGCAAGCCCGGGTGGACGCCAAAATCGAGCCGGATCAAAGCCAGTGCACCATTGCCACGAGCAACGTCACCGCACTCACCCTCCACTGCGAATCGGGCGAGTATCCCCTGGATCCGATTGCCGCACTGCCGGTCGTCATTGACGGACAGCCGGTGGTCGCCCCCCCGCCGCAGTCGGACCGTTCCTGGACCGCACACTTTCGCAGCGTGAACGGCCGCTGGTATCCGGTCGACGAGCCGTTTGCTCCCGCTCCGACGAAGCGCCCCGGCCTGCAGGGCCCGATTGACGACGCCTTTTTGAGCAAGTTCATCGTCGTCCGCCCGACGGGTACGCCCATGCACGCTTCGACGGGCCGCTGGGTGGAAACCGAACTGGCGCATTTTGTGACGCACTGGCGCAGTCAGTTCCGTGGGGAAATCAGTGTCCGCGACGATGTTTCCATCACCGACGAGGAGATGTCCGAGGCCAACCTGATCCTCTGGGGAGATCCTTCGAGCAACAAAATCATCGCCCGGGTGGCGCCGAGTCTTCCGCTGCAATGGAGCAAGGCCTCCGTGGATATTGCTGGGGAGCACTTTGCCGCGGCCAGCCATCTTCCGGCGCTTGTGTACCCAAACCCGCTTGCCCCTGATCGTTACGTTGTGCTCAACAGCGGCTTCACCTACCGGGAATACGACTACCTCAACAATGCCAGACAGGTGGCAAAGCTCCCGGATTGGGCTGTCCTGAACACAGCCTCGAAGCCCACCTCCCGCAGATCGGCCGACGTGAAAGCCGCGGGCTTCTTTGGCGAAGCTTGGGAGGTCACCGCCCCGCACTAAACTCCGGAGGCTTTTTCACGCCCAAACCGGCGCTCAGAATGCGATTTGGACGGGGCTCGCCTATTTTGCGCCGTTCAGCACGGTTGGCAGTGCTGGGAACGCCCTGTTCTGCGGTCCCCGTGTTCTGCCAGAGCACCTCACCCACGGACTCGAGATCGCCTTGCTTCCGAGGAGATTCTGCACCCCCAACCACCTGAAGCCGGACTGATCCGGAGCACTATGCAAGGACGCCACCACCGCCTCGAAGTTCGTCTTTCCAAAGTTTCCAGCAGTCTGCGACCAGTATGCAGGCGCCCCGTCTCAGTGAAGGTGCTGGGCCGCAACCCTGTTCTATAAAGCGCAGGCCTTCCGAAGAGACAGGCGCAGGGGTCAGGTCCCTTGCTTGCCGGCGCTCACTGCTGTACGGCGGGTTGGACACTGCGCACCACCCGGAAGCCTCGGTCAAACCTCGCAGCGCTTGGAACGCCGAAATCGCGATAAGACACCCGGCAGTACTTTTCGGGCCACCCAAAGGCGCCTCCCCGGAGGATTCGGTATTCTCCGGCACTGGGGCCTCTGGAATCGCTACCAAAGCCTGAGTAATCCGCCTTCCAGTCCCAGCACCACTCAGCCACGTTGCCGGCCATGTCATACAGCCCGTATCCGTTGGAGGGAAAGGACTTCACCGCTTTGGCAAAGCCTCCCAGAACCGCCGTCCCATTGGCATCACGGGAGTCTCCATAGTTCGCAACCAAAGCAACCCCATCCGGATAAAGCCCTCCGCTCAATCCGCCTCGCGCCGCCTTCTCCCATTCTGCCTCCGTTGGCAGCCGGTAGCCGGTGGCGTCCCATTTGACCATCTCGTTTGTGAGATTGGATGTACCCGACCGCAAGACAGCCCCAGACGCCTGCCCAGCCGAGGTGTAGTAAACCGCTGTCAGTCCTTCTTTTTCACTCCTCGCATTGCACCACTTCACGGCGTCCCGCCAGTTGATGTTCGTCACAGGATATGCATCTCCCGTGCCCGCCCCCTGGTTCTCAAAGGTGTAGCCATTGAGCGTCGCCCACGTTTTTACCGTTTTCCAATCCCCCCAGGTGACTTCGGTCTGCCCCATGTAAAATGAGCTCACGTAGACCACGTGCTCCAAACCGTCCCCCATCAGAGTATTCCCCATCGTGTAACTTCCCGCTGCGACCAGAGCCCCCCTTGCAATCACACCGTCAAATTTCACCCCTTGGCTGTCTTTTGTGGCAAAGCCATTACTGACCCGCAGCGAATAGGTTCCACTGGGGAGCCCGACTAGGGAAAGCGTCGTAGCAGTCCCTCCCGCCACCCTCTGTCCGTTGAGCAGCCACTGGTAATTAAACGAGCCCAACCCCCGCACGTCCGCCGACAGCGTTTCGGTGGCGGCTGAAATGCTGGGTTGCGCGCCAAAAGTTGGCCCAATCCAAGCGGTCAACTCAGGCGGCAGTTGACTGACCGTCACCGGAGATGACGGTTCGACCTGCGGCTTAAAATCCAAATCCAACTCTGCCGGAAGGCCGGAAAAAGGCCCCTCTTTCGAGGACAAGTTCACGGAGGTCACTCCCGCGGTTCCCCCACTCAACGGCGCAATCGCAAACCCCTCATTTGACACACGCCCACTGATCCAGTCCTGAACGGTGCTGGTCACGTCCACCGTCACAAACCTTTTTGCCGCAATTTTCTCCGGCCCAATTACTCCGACGGTGCCCGCACTAATTCCGGGCTTCGAAGACGCCAAAACCTCGTCCCATTCGGTCGTGACCCGATACACGCCGAGCCCCGCTCCTTTCGTACGCACGACCGGGAGATACAAACGCAGTTTTGCCCAGCGAAGGACTGCATCTGAGGGGATTTCGTTTAGATCGAAATACAAATAGGCAGTCCGATTGGGATCCACGGTCAGGAGGGAAGAGGAAGCCGCCGCCTTCGTCAGCGCACCTTTGTAGTCTGTGGTGTCCTCGCTCGCCGGAATTGTCAGCCCATGGGCACCCGCCACGCATGCGACGAAAACTAAACCATACGACCATGCTCTGAGCGAACTTCCCATGGCTCTCACGCTTGCATTCACACTCATTTATGCAAGCACACATTTCCAATGATACCGGATAGAAGCACCTCCTTCCCGGGGCCGCTCAACGACCCTGCCGCCCAAAGACATTCGAAAGACGGCGTCCGGAAGGCCCCCACACCGCCAGAAAGGGAACCAATCTTCAGATGACGCGCACACAGGCTTTGGAATGCCAGAGCTGGGGACTGGCCTTATTTTGGCTGCGTTTTTGGACTAGTTCTGGGCGTGGACACCGCCTGCGTCGGGAACTCCCGCACCACGGGATCCACGCCCTTGCCTATGGAGG
>CANJYI010000216.1 GCA_947478975.1 Chthoniobacteraceae bacterium | reverse complement strand
GTGCCTGCGCACGCTGCCACGACCACAAGTTCGACCCTATTCCCACCAAGGACTACTACTCCCTGCACGGGATCTTCTCGAGCAGCGAAGAACCGGGTTCCCGGCCGGTCATCACCGACCCGGAGGGAAACCCGGCTTACAAGGGCTTCCTCGCAGAGGTCGAGAAGGTGAACGTGGAGTCCAGGAGCTATGAAAAGTCCGAGGCCCTGCGCCTGACCGCCGGGATGTTGGAACAGGCGGGCGACTACTTATTGGCCGTTCAGGAGTCAGTCAAGACCACCGACACCTCCAAAAAGGGCGGAAATTTCCGGCTGGCAGCCCGCAGCAAGGGGCTCAAGGCGGAGCTGGCCGCGGTCTGGGCGGACCAGTTGAAGCAGGCGGAACTCGCCCACAAAAAGAGAAAGGACTCGGTCCTCGCCCCTTGGGTGACTTTGGCCGCACTCCCCGCGGAGGGCTTCGAGGAACGCGCACTCGGGGCCTTGGCAGAAATGGCGACCTCTCCAAATTACAACGCCACTCTCGTCGGCATGCTCATCGACAAGTGGCCGACCTCTCTGGCGGACGTCGCAGCGGTCTACACAGAGGCGTTTAATTCGCTCCGAAAGGAACTGGCCCTTCCGGAATTCGTGGGCCGCAAGGCCGGCCGTGAAAACTTCACCGACAAGGTGGGCACCGTTCTGACCAACGAGTTCAGCGAAGCCCTCCGCAAGGACGTGTTTGCACAAGACTCGGCGATGGTGCCCGATGAGCGCACAGTCGCCCGCACCTTTGGCGTCACCTACACCAACACGCAGTCGACGTTCCGAAGCAAAATTGCCGCCATCGAACTGGCACACCCGGGCGCCCCCGTGCGTGCAATGACGCTCGTCGACAAGGCCGCGCCCAAAGACTCCAACGTGCTCATCCGAGGCGAGGCCAAGAACCTCGGTCCCAAAGTGCCCCGGCGTTTTCTGACCCTCCTTGGGGGCGACGACAGCAAGCCGTTCACTCAGGGCAGCGGCCGCCTCGAACTCGCCCAGTCCATCGCCAGCCGGGACAATCCCCTGACCGCGCGCGTGATCGTCAACCGAGTCTGGCAATGGCATTTTGGCGAAGCCATCGTGCGCACGCCCAGCGATTTCGGCACCCGTTCCGAGCCCCCCACCCACCCTGAACTGTTGGACTGGATGTCCACCTGGCTCATGGACCACGGCTGGTCGCTCAAACAACTCAACAAGCTGATCGTCACCTCGGCGACCTACCAGCAGGAGAGCAAGATTTCGGACAACGCCATGGCGTCGGACCCGACCAACCAGTGGCTCTGGCGTTTCAATGTGCAGCGGCTCGACTTCGAACAGGTCCGCGACACCCTCCTGAGCGTCAGCGACAATCTGGACGCCTCCACCATCGGCGGGCGGCCCTTCCAGCTGGCAGGAGCCTCCACCGCCACGGTTGTGAGTGAAAAAAAGCGGTACGCCTCGGTAGATTCCACCGTCCTTCCCGCCACTTCCAACCGGCGCACCGTCTACGCCATGATCGACCGGGCCAACCTGCCCGAAATGTTCACCACCTTCGACTTCGCGAACCCGGAAATCAGCACGGGAGAGCGGGTGCTGACCACCGTGCCCCAACAGGCGCTTTTCATGATGAACAGCCCCTTCATCGCCGAGCAGGTCCGCAGCCTTTTTGAGCGCAAAGATTTCCCCCGGGCAGGATCGGATGAAGACAAGGTGCGCTTCATCTTCCGCACCGCCCTTCAGCGCCTCCCCTCCGCCAAGGAACTGGAGACCGCCCGGGACTTTCTGGATTCAGACCCAAAAAGCCTGGTCGAGACCAACGCGCTCATCTCGCCCGCAGCCACACCCGGCTCGCCCCAGGAACGCGGCCTTAAAAAGGCAGCCGCCGCGCAAGTAGCTGCCCCTCGCCTGCTCAACAACTGGGAGCGTTACGCGCAGGTGCTGCTGCTCACAAACGAGCTAATGTATCTGCGGTAGGTGGTCCGAAACCCAACCGAGTCCCGCCAGAAGAGCGCGCCACCACGGGGCACGGCTTCAGCGCCGCGCTTTAGAGGCCCTCCGACAGCCCAATCCGCCGGCTACTCCCAAAGGAAGCGTTCCAGGCGTATCTGAAAAGCCCGGTTCTTGGCCTCCTGCGAACGGGGGCCTCCGAGGCGACTCAACCTCTCATACAGGGCGACGCAGTCGCGCCAGGCCTGGCGCCCTTCCAGAATGCGGGCGGCGTCAAACCCCGCCTTGAACAGCCAAAAGAACTCGCCAGCGGCCACGGAGTCCGGGGCCTCCAACACCCTGTAAAAGCCCTCAAGCGCCTCCTGCTGCTGGGTGGCTTCTAGCGCTTTTGCCTTTTTGTGCAGCGCCTGGTTGCGCCAGGCCGGGGAGACCTCGGGCTGCGAGGCAAGCGCTTCGTATTCCGCGAGAGCCTCTGTAAGGGGAAGCGCGCCGCGCTTGGCCATCGAAAGCAAGGCATCCGCCCTTCCGCAACGGGCGGCCAGCCGCAGTTCCCGGTCGACGGCTTCCGTAGAATTGACGATGCGCTCAAAAAGCTCCGCGCCATCTGCATCGTCCCCCATGCGGCTTTTCACGGACGCCTGCTGGTAGCGGGCGCGCCACCGGAGGACGCCATTCCCCTGTGCGACCCGCTCCCAATAGCGCAGGGCCTCGTCCACCGAACCCGGATTCAGCCGGCTCGCGGCGCATTGGCCGGCCAGAAAAAGGGCTGTTTCCGAGAGGGCGCCCTCTGGCTGTCTGGAGGCGATTCCGGCAAACTGCTCCTCGGCGTTCGCATAGTCTTTCCTGCGGAAATAGACCTCCCCAAGCTTCATGCGCATCTCATTGGAAAGGGCGGAATCCGGGTACTCGCGCAGGAAGGCCTCCCCCAAGGAGAGCACCTCCTCCGGTTGTGCCCCGCCGCCCGAATCGGTGAGAAAAACCGCCAGAAACTTCGCCTGCATTGCGGACTGGGGCGACTGGGGGTCCACCGCCACCGCCTTGAGCAGTGCCGAAGCGCGTTCCCGCATCAGGCTGGCCGCCGACGTGCGGGCGGCACCCGCGGCGGACTCCGCCTCACGGAGCAACAGTTCTGCAAGGGCGACTTTTGCATCGCCCGTCCGCGGATGCCCGGGATGGTGCTGCATGAAGGACTGGAGGGCTTCGTGGGCCTGAGCCTGTCCACCGGACGCTTGGTAAAGAGCGATCTCAAGCTCCAGCGAGGCCACCAACTCCTGGGTTCCGGGCAGGGCTTGAAGCGCCTCCTGTTCCTTGTGCGCCCTCCTCAAATCGCCCAGTCGGAGCGCCGCCAACCCCGCATTGAAGCCGGCCTCTATCCGCAGGTCTGCACCGGCCCGAGCGATGCCGTCAAAAAGGGCGAAGGCCCGTCCAAAGTCGCCCAACCGCAGGAACGCAAGCCCCTGGCGCATCTGCAGGGTCGCCCTCAGCTTGGGTTCATCGCAGGAGCGGAGCGCCTCTTTGAGCAAGGCCTCGGCCTCCGCCCATTTGTCCGCGCCCATCAGAATCTCGGCCCGTTGCAGCAACGAAACAGGAACCAGCCGATGGTTCTGAAACTGCTCGCAAAACGAGGCATGAGCGGCGGCTGCCCTGTCCGACTTCCCTGTGAAGGCGTAAAACTGCGCGAGGTAAAAGGAGGCGAGGGCCCGCTGACCTTGCGGGCCAGTCCGGGTGCATGTTTCCAGGTCGGCGACAGAAGGATCCACGACCTCGGACAGAAGCTGGGCAGCCTTGCTAAAGAGGGGTTCGGCACAGGACAATTCCCGGCCACTTTTCAAAAACTGCAGCAGGAACTTCGCCGCGCCTGCAGAATCCCCCTTCGCCTCGAGCACGGATGCCTCCCCCAGATAGGCGCCGGCGAGCACCTCGGGAGGCGCCGGAACTGCAGACTGCATGAGCTTAGCAAAGCCGGCGGACGCCCCGGGAAGACGCCCTTCCAACAAGGCAATCCGAGCCTCTAAAAGGGAACATGCAGCGCTTTGCTGCGGAGTGGCCGGCTGGACCTTGGAAATCACAGTCTTCGCCTCTGGCGCATTTCCAACATCCAGCAGCAGCCCCGCCAAGGCTAGCCACACGGCGTTGTGGGAGACAACCGCCCCCTGCCCGGCTAGATGACGCAACTCAGCGACCGCCTCGGACTCACGCCCCAGCCTTGCCAAGGCCGTCGCCCTGCCCAACACACAGGAAAGGGCATCCGCTCCAAGGTTGAGCGCCGCGGCAAAACGCTCCGCGGCGGGCGACCACCTCTCCGCCCGGAGGGCCGTCTGGGCGAGCAAGAGAGCAACCTCCGGCTCCCGCTCCCTACCCACAAGCAGGCGCTCCACTTGGGAGGTGTCCCCTTTTTGGAGGACGATTTGAGCACGCAACAGGCGAGCCTCATCCCGGACCGTCGCAGGAAGGTCGTCGGCCGAGAGCAACCGGTCCAGCACCCCGGCGGCAAGCTCGGAAGCCCCCTTGGCAAAAGCGCTCCGGGCCTGGGCCAGCGCCTCGTTGGGGGACGAGGCAAAAGAGCGAGGGCCGCTAAGGCAAAGCGCCGAGGCCAGCACTCCCCAGCGGAGCGCGCTGGCAAAAGGGCCGGCTTGCGCGAGGGCAGGATGGGGCGACTGGGTCATGGCAGAATCCTCCGCAAATAGCGCCCCGTGTGCGAGACTTCGCAGCGCGCCACCGTCTCCGGAGTTCCTTCGACCACGATGTGTCCACCCTGCGCACCGCCCTCCGGTCCGAGATCTAGCACCCAGTCCGCACACTTGATCACCTCCAGATTGTGCTCGATGACGACCAGCGTGTTACCGGCGTCCCGCAGCTTGAGCAGCACCTCCAACAGTTTGTGGATGTCCGCGAAATGCAGCCCCGTGGTGGGTTCGTCCAAAATGTAAACGGAACGGCCCGTCGCCTTCCGGGCGAGTTCCGCCGCGAGTTTCACCCGCTGCGCTTCGCCCCCGGAAAGGGTCGCCGAAGACTGCCCCAGACGCACGTACCCCAGCCCCACGTCCTCCAGAGCAACGAGCTTCTCACAGACCTGTGGCACGTTTCGAAAGAAACGGCACCCCTCGTCCACCGTCATGTCTAAAATGTCAGCGATGTTTCGGCCCTTGTAGGTGACCTCGAGGGTCTCCCTGTTGTAGCGGCGGCCGTGGCAAACTTCGCACTCGACGAACACATCCGCAAGAAAGTGCATCTCGATGCGCTTGACCCCGTCCCCCTCGCAGGCTTCGCAACGCCCCCCCTTGGTGTTGAAGGAAAACCTCCCCACACCGTATCCCCGC
>CANJYI010000215.1 GCA_947478975.1 Chthoniobacteraceae bacterium | reverse complement strand
CGTTGCCGTCGACATCGACGAAGAGCGGGTTGTTGTAGGCGAGCGGCCGGATTGCGGACTGGCTGCTGGAGCCAAAGCCGGTTTGGAGTGTGGCATGTTCGCTGCAGGCCACGACGATGAGGTGGGCGTCCTCCTTGAGGGGGACTTTGATTTCACGTTCAAACTGCAGGACCCCATCCATGAAGAGCGCGGGGTGCGTGGCTCTGGTGAAGTTGAGGTCCGCCGGCGCGCGGCCGTTGACGAGCACCTGCACTCGGTCGATGTCGATCCAGTCGGTGCACTGCACGCTGACCTTCAGGGTCACCGAACCGCCTTCGGCGCGCACCGTCGCACCTGGTCGCTCCCCGCGGAGGGTACTCACCTGCAAAAACGGTCCGGTGGTCAGATAAGAACAACCCGCCTTCGCCGCGCGCACGTTTTCGCGCCAGTCAATTTTGGAGGGGTCGTCGGAGGCGGAGGGCATGTACATGCGCCAGCCCCCACAGCCGTTGCCAAACACCGAATGAGAATCCATCACCGCCATGGCGGAGGTACGCCTTCCCTGATTGAGCATCTGCAGCCATAAAAACTCCCGGTCCCAGACCACCGTTTCTCCACCCTGCGGCCCGCGGCCGAGGTGGAAGGGGACGCCGTCCAAAATCCTGGAGCCCGAACCGTTTTGGGTTTCGTAGCCGTCGACCATGCGCACCAAGCCGGCGAACCCTCCCTCCTTGTCGCCGGTTCCCCGGTCTTCGAAGAAGCTCGTTGAAAGGTTGGGGTGGTTGATCTGCACCCAGCGGTCCGGTTCAATTTTTTGCCATTCACGCAGGGTCAGCGCCGTGAGGCGGGGGTCAGAGTTCCATACTGGGGCGCCGGCGTCCTGGGTGAAGGGGACCGGCTCAAAGGGGAAGGCATTGAAGTGCTCTCCTTTGCCGGTGTTTTCCATCCCGACCACAGTTTGCAGGAAAGGGGCGAGTCCGAGGCGGTTGATTTCCGGGCGCCAGTCATAGATGCGGTTGTGCTCGGTGGTGGGGGCGAACTCGATGTGTTCTGCCGCCAGGTTGATGAGTCGGTCTGCGACGCCGCAGACGTTGTCGCCGCTCTGGGTGGTGTGGTTGTGGTAGTCGGCGCTCACCCAGCCTTTGGTGTCGACGAGGCGCTTGAGGACGCCCCGCACAAGTATTGGCTTTCCCGCGGTGATCTCGACCGTCTGCTCCAGATGGCTGTATTCAATGCCCCTTGTGACGACGACCTTGTACTGGCCTGGCGGCAGCGCAACTTCGAACTGGCCCTTTTCGGAGTGGTATTGGTCGCGGCAGCCGTGGGCCCGCTGTTCCGGTCCGAGATTGACGGGCTCCGTACCCGCTTGGGCGAGAAACTGTGCCTTACAAGGGAGCGAAATTCCGGCTTCATCCCTCACGTCCAGAAGCACGCTTCCGGCCGGGCCGAGCTTGAAATCGGAGCGGACGGTGGCACTGGCGATTGCCTCGACTTCGAGCTGTGTGTCGGGCCGGCCGGGGGCGGTGGCGGTGAGTTTGTAGCGACCGGGGGGTAGGTTGCATTCAAAGCGGCCATCCTTGTCAGCATAGGCGATTCCGGCGAGCCGGCCATTGCTGTCGGGATTGTTTGTGGCGGGCTTGGCTCCAGCTTGGACAGGGGAGAGGACGGCAAACAGCGGGCGGAGGAATACCGCGCCTGTGGGCACGGGGCGTCCTTCGGCGTCGAGGAGAGAACCCACGAGTTTTGAGGTGCCGCCCTGTTGCGTGCAGACGGCCCCCACTGCGGCAGCGGGCGAAGTGCCTACACCGAGGAAACGGGTGTAGGTGAGGGTCTCCCCTGGCTGCAGCTCGCCGGGAGCGCGTTTGAGCGCGCCGCTCGGATCTTCAAGGGGGCCTACGGCGTATCCGCAGTGGTCAGCTGGATCAATGGAGTCGGCCCAAAGGATCCCCCCGGGGGCGACGCCGGTTTTGGTAAAGTTTGTCCAGCGGTCCTGAAAGGCCGTTTTAAGCGGGGCGTTGGTCTCGTTTTTGAGGGTGGTAATGACCTTGATGCCCTGCCAGCCGTCACGAAGGCTGTAGAGGTGGCGGCGGGAAATGCCTCCGCCGGTTTCGGCCGTGACCATGCATTCGACAGAAACCTCCTCCGCGCCTGGGAGCAACCGCACCCAGGACACGGTGCCCTGCTGCTGGGCGGGGGTGAAAACGGTGATTTGGTCGTTGTTTGTGCCTCGCAGAGTTAGGTCGTAGAGGCAGCCGGGAGTGATTCCGTCGGCGCCGTAGAAGGTGGACATGTTGGCCCGGCGCAGGGGGAGGTTGGCGCTAATGACAGCCTCGACCCGGTCGTTGCGCAGCAGAAAATCGCCGATGTTGCCGTCCGCCTCCTTGCCCCGGGGGAGGAGGTGGGTGGTTTGAGCGGTGATTTCAAACGCTTCGGGAAGCGCTTGAGCGGGTATGGCGCTCAAGGAGAAGGCGACAGAGCCGAGCGTTGAGCAAAGGAAAACCAGGGGGGATGATTTCATTGGGAATTTATAAGAACCGGTAAATTCCCTGCGACAAGCGCGGAAGGAAGGGGACAAAAAAGAAGCCCTCCAGCAAAGCTGAAGGGCTTCTCGAAATCACTGGGGGACCAGTTTACTTGGCGGCAGGTGCCGGTGCTGCCTCAGCCGCAGGTGCCGGGGCGGGCGCTGGTGCCGGAGCGGGCGCTGGTGCCGGAGCGGGCGCTGGTGCCGGGGCGGGCGCAGGTGCCGGGGCGGGCGTTGGTGCCGCCGGAGCGGGCGCTGGTGCTGCCGGAGCCGGGGCGCTTTCGGGGGCGGCGGCCGGCTTCTGCGGCTCGCAGCCCATCAGGAGTGCGGCTGCTGCGAATGGGAGAATTTTGATAACGGTTTTCATTTTTTTATAAAATCCAGCGCAGGCCGCATAGGTACGGCAAGACATCTGGGACCGAATTGAAACCCAAAACGCCGGGAAACCTTAGACAATTCGGTTCTTCTTGTCTTCCCGCCCCTTGATCACGGAACGCCGCAGGCCGTCGGCAAGCAACCCAACCCCGGTTCCCATCGCGAGTCCGAAAGGCCCGAACAGAAGACTGGAGGCCAGCAGACGCGTGGTCAGGGCGGCCACGGGCATCTCAACGCCCTTCAGCCTTGGGGCGGCAACAGAAAAGACCATGTAGAGTTCCGCAAGGATGAAGCCAACGATGGCAAAGTTTCTAACGAGTGTTGAGCGCCTTTCCACCTCTCCAACTTCGACGCGCGATGCGGGGATGTCGAGTGCGGGCTTGTGCTTTGAGGGCTCCGTGCGTTTTGTCGCAGGCAGCAGAAATGAGGTTGAGATCTGGGCTGAATTGGAGTGAACTGATATTGCCCCGATGAAACCTCAAACCACCCTCCTTGTCGCCGCCGCTCTGGTGGTTGCAGCCTGTTCGCCCAAGCGCCTCTCCCCTGTGGTCTTGCAGGAACCGGCGCATGCGAAGCCTGTCCCGGCAAAGCCTGTGGCGGCACCCGCCAGATCGGTGACTGCACCGACCAAGCCTGTGGCGGCACCCGCAGTGGCAGCGGCTCCAGCGGCGACAGCCCACACGGCAAAAGCGCCTGTCCGCTCCTCCGTAGGCTCCGGATCTGGTTCGGCAAGGGCCAAGGCAGACGAGGCAGCCAGAACTGCTGAAAAGAAGAAGAAGCTCGCCGCCGCCCGGCGCGTTCAGGTGCGGAAGCTGGCAGAGGCTTCCTACGAAGCGGGCCGGCAGTTGTTGCGCGAAAACCAAACGGAGCCCGCGCTGCGCGCTTTCCGTGAATCGGTGCGCCTGAATTCCCATTCCCCCGACGCCTGGATGGGCGTTGCCTACATCTGCGAGATCACGGGAAACACTAAGGACGCGGTGGAGGCCTTCCGGGAAGCCAAGAAACTTTGGGGAATGTAGTCGCCGTTGCCGGTTCGGCAGCAGGGCTGGTGCGGAGGGGGTTCTTCCGCGGGATCGGTGAAAAGCGGGGGCTCCTCTAGCGAATGTTTCAAATCGTCTTCAACGAGATAAGTGCTGCCGAAATGGCTGCGCTCCCCACTGCGCTGCAACTGGATCTCCTGGCAGACTTCGAGGTGCTCCCCGAGGATGGGGACAAATCCGATCCGGAGCGGTTTGGCGTCATCGAGCGCGACGGAAAAAAGCTCCTTCGTTATCGCGTTCGCGATTACCGGATTTATTTCGAGCGTGCCCCCGAGGGCATCACGGTACACCGGGTGCTGCATCGGAATACGATCCGCGATTTTTTGTTCCGCGCGGCACTCCCCATGCCGGCTGAGGATGGCGAGTTGGCGCGAGAGCGCCGTTTTTGGGAACTGATTGAAGCCGGCAGGGAGGCGCGCAAGCGTTGAGCACTCCGGTGGCGGGGGTGGGCTTAACCGCCGAGGAACGCGCACGTCGGGAGGCGTTTCCTGTTAGCGAGGGTTCGATCTTTTTAGCGCACGCGGCCGTAACCGCATTGCCTAGGGCGGTGGGGGAGGCGATGGCGGACTACGCGCTGGCTTCCTGTCGCCAGCAGCAGGAGTTTTCCGCAGTCCTGCGCGACATTCGGACCACGCGCCAACTGGCGGCGCGCCTGATCGGAGCGCGCTGGGAGGAAATCGCGCTTCTGGGGCCGACTTCGCTGGGGCTCAGTCTTTTTGCCAACGGGATTGATTGGCGCGCGGGCGACGAACTGGTCTGTTACGCGGACGACTATCCGGCCAATGTTTATCCGTGGCTGGAGTTGGAACGGCGCGGGGTGGTTGTGCGCCGGCTGCGGGCCGATTCCCCGGGGGCGGTCACTCCGGAGTTGGTAAAAAGCGCACTTTCGGAGCGGACCAGGCTGGTGGCGCTGGCGAGTTGCCATTTTTTCAGCGGCTACCGGCTTGATGTCGAGGCGATCGGCGCCCTGCTCAGGGGGCGGGGAATCCTTTTTGCGCTGGATGCGATCCAGACTTTGGGGGCGTTTCCCTTGGACGTGGTAAGCGCGCACGTCGACCTCTTGAGCGCGGACGCCCACAAGTGGCTGCTCGGCCCCATGGCGATGGGGATTGTGTACGTCGCCGAACGCCACTTCGAAACGGTGCGTCCCACCCTGTTGGGAGCGTGGAACGTGCAGTGCCCCAAGTTTCTGGCGCAGGAGACGGTGGAGTTTGTTCCCACCGCCCAGCGTTACGAGCCTGGGGTGCTCAACACCAGCGGGGTTTACGGCATGAAAGCTGCGCTCGAGTTGCTTCTGGAGCAGGGCGTGGACCGGATCGCGGCCCGCCTGCTGGCGCTCAAGGCGGTTCTTCT
>CANJYI010000214.1 GCA_947478975.1 Chthoniobacteraceae bacterium | reverse complement strand
TCACGAGACTAATGTCGGGATCGTACAATGCGTCGAGCAGGAAGCGCTGCCCCAGATTGAGCGCCTGGAGGCTGCGGCCGCCACGGATGTTGACGTGGTCGCGATGCAGCGCCTGAAACTGGCCGGAGCGGTGGTAGCGCGCGGGCACCCCGCCCTTGGGGGCCTCCGGAGAGCTCAGGATCAGGTACTGGTTGTGGATGAATTTGCGGCCGCCGGTGTCGATCCGGGCGTGGCCTTCGCTGGCAAAAGCCTGCAACTGGGACTGCGGAACCTGCAGCTTCTCATAGTCTTCCGCCGCGCTGGCGTGCTGGGTCCGGCGGATGTCCTGGTCGTCCTCGACCCGGTCAGTGCGATAATCTTGGGCTTCCAAGCCGATGGCGCGCGCCTTGAGCTGGAGGTTCAAATCCTTGGTGACAAGGATCGTGGCGGGGGCATGTTGGTCAGCCAGATGGGCGGCGGTCGCCAGAATCCGGTTGTCCATCCGGGTCAGGTCCGGGAAAAGGGACTGGGCGGCGGCCGCCCGCGGGCTGGTGCCGGGCGTGGCCGAAGCGCTGCCGTAATGGCGGGCGGCGTCGACGCAGACACGCAGGCGCCCCCCGTTTTCCAGCGGAACGCCGTCGTGCATCTGGGTGGCGCTGGGGAAGCGCTCGTTGAGTTTGCGGTGCACTTCGCGGGCGTTGGCGCCGCGGGTGGTGTTCTCGGACTTAAACTTGTCCAACTCCTCGAGTACCTCGACCGGGATCCAGACCACATGCTCCTGAAAACAGAACATGGACTGCGGGTCGTGCAGCAGGACGTTGGTGTCTAAGACAAAATGCTTCTGGGACGGCGGGATGGCTTCCATGGAATGCGTGTGGGCACACCCTCTATGCACCGACGCGTTTGGGCAACAGGTTTCCCACCACCCAAAAAGAGAGTCCGGAACCCGCTAGGACGGGTTGCCTAGAGGTGGCAAGGGCGCATAGGATGACCCCTCGCTATGGAAAAAATGATCATCGTAGGCACTGGTTGTGCCGGACTGACGGCCGCCATTTACGCCGCCCGCGCCAATTTCGCCCCCTTGGTTTTGGAAGGCCACGAGCCCGGAGGCCAACTCTCGACGACCACTATGGTGGAAAACTTCCCCGGTTTCCCCGAGGGCATCGATGGGCCCGACCTGATCATGGGCATGAAAAAGCAGGCAGAACGCTTCGGCGCGCGCTTCGAATACGCCAGCGTTTCAGAGTTTGAACCCGCCAAAGGCCACATCCGCCTGAAGCTGGATGACAAGTGGATGGAAACCGAGACTCTCATCATCGCCTCGGGCGCCTCCGCCAAGTGGCTGGGCCTGCCCAACGAAAAGGCAAGCGTCGGCCACGGGCTGACCTCCTGTGCCACCTGCGACGGCGCCTTCTACCGGAACGTGCCGGTGTGCGTGGTTGGCGGCGGGGATTCCGCCTGCGAAGAAGCCACGTTCCTCACCCGCTTTGCCTCCAAGGTTTACCTCATTCACCGGCGCGACTCGCTGCGCGCCTCCAAGATCATGGCCGACCGCGCCATGAACCATCCCAAGGTCGAGGTCCTCTGGAACTCGATCCCCACCGAGTACCTCACCGATGCCGAAGGCGAAATGCGCGGCATCAAGCTCCAAGACTCCGTGACGGGCGCCGAGCGCGAACTGGAAGTGAAGTGTGTCTTTGTCGCCATCGGACACACGCCCAACACCGGCCCATTCAAGGGCAAGCTCGACATGGACGCCGACGGCTACCTCCTGCAGCACTCGGGCACCCACACCAACGTGCCCGGTGTGTTCGCCGCGGGCGACGTCGCCGATCGGACCTACCGCCAGGCGATCACCGCCGCAGGGCAAGGCTGCGCCGCCGCGCTTGACGCGGAACGCCACCTTTCCCACCACGTCTAACCCCTGAGCGGCACAGGCCGCCACATCCCAGCCTCCCAGCCTCACCCCATGTGGATTGTCCAGCTGGCGCTCCGGCGCCCGTACACCTTCGTGGTCGCCGCGCTGGCCCTGCTGCTGCTCACGCCCTTCGTCCTGCTGCGCACGCCGACGGACATCTTTCCGTCGATCAACATCCCGGTGGTGTCGGTCATCTGGCAGTACGCGGGCCTGAGCGCCCAGGAGATTGAGCAACGGATCCTCTACGTCCACGAGCGGTCGCTTTCCGCCACGGTCAACGACATCGAGCACGTCGAGTCCAACTCCTACAACGGGGTGGGCATCATCAAGGTCTTCCTCCGCGACGGCGCTTCCGTGGACGGAGCCGTCGCCCAGATCACCGCCGTCGCCCAGACGGTCACCAGGCTGATGCCGCCCGGCCAGACCCCCCCGCTGGTGATCCGCTACAGCGCCTCCACCGTGCCGGTGCTCCAGTACTCGCTCACGAGCAACAAGCTCTCCGAAGGCGAGATCTACGACACCACCCTCAACCAGATCCGCACCCTGCTGGTGACGGTGCAGGGCGCCCAGATTCCCTGGCCCTACGGCGGAAAGACCCGCGTGGTCTCGGTGGATTTGGACCTCACCGCCCTCAAAGCCCGCGGCATGACCCCGCAGGATGTCGTCAACGCCGTGGGCTCCCAGAACCTGGTCATGCCCGGGGGCACCGCAAAAGTGGGCGGCTTGGAGTACGACGTAGAGGTCAACACCAGCGCCACGGCGCTCGAGGACCTCAACGAACTCCCCGTGCGCACGGTGGGCAACACGGTGATCCGGCTCAAGGAAGTCGCCCAAGCCCGGGACGGCTCCCAGCCGCAGCAGAACATCGTCCGGCACGACGGCACCCGCGGCGTCCTGCTGACCATTCTCAAAAGCGGCATGTCCTCCACCTTGAGCGTGGTCGAGGACATCAAAAAGCTGATGCCAAAAGCCATGAGCACCGTTTCGGCGGACATCATTGTGAAGGAGTTTTCCGACCAGTCCCGCTTTGTGAAGGCGGCGATCAACGGGGTGCTCCACGAAGGCCTCGTGGCCGCGGGGCTCACGGCCTTGATGATCCTGCTGTTCATCGGTTCCTGGCGAAGCACCATCATCATCGCCGTTTCCATCCCGCTGGCGGTGCTCTGTTCAATCGCGGTACTCAGCGCCCTTGGGGAGACGATCAACCTCATGACCCTCGGCGGCTTGGCGCTGGCCGTGGGGATCCTCGTCGATGACGCCACCGTCGAAATCGAAAACGTCCACCGCCAGATGGCCTCGGGCAAACCGCTGGTCAGAGCCATCCTCGACGGGGCGGAGGAGATCGCCCTACCCGCGCTGGTTTCAACCCTGTGCATCTGCATCGTTTTTGTGCCGATGTTTTTCCTGAGCGGCGTCGCCCGCTACCTGTTCGTGCCGCTCGCGGAGGCGGTTGTTTTTGCAATGCTCGCCAGCTACGTACTTTCCCGGACCCTGATTCCGACGATGGTGCAGTGGTTTTACAAAAACAGCTCCTACGCCGGCCACGGCACCGACGCGCTGCCCAAGGGGCTGATGCGCCCCTTCACCCTGTTCCAGCGCAGTTTCGAGGCAGGCTTTGAACAGTTTCGCTCCGCCTACCGGCACCTTCTGGCGGCCTGCCTGCACAGGCGGCTCGTCTTTTGCAGCCTGTTCCTCCTGCTGTGCGCGGGCTCCATGGCCCTCCTGCCGCTCCTAGGCCGGGACTTCTTCCCCACTGTCGACAGCGGCCAGATCAAGCTCCACCTGCGCGCCCGCTCCGGCACCCGCATCGAGGAAACGGCCCTCCTCGTCGAAAGGGTCGAACAGTCCATCCGCAAGCTCATCCCCGAACGGGATCTGGACGGCGTTCTCGACAACATCGGCATTCCCAACTCCGGCATCAGCCTCAGCTACTCCAACAACGGTCTTTTGGGCACCGGCGATGCGGACGTCCTCATCTCGCTCAAACCCGGGCACGCCCCTTCCGCAGACTACGAGAAAAGCATCCGCCTCCAAATGGCCCGCGAATTTCCAGGCACGCTCTTTTACTTTTTGCCCGCGGATATCGTCAGCCAGACCCTCAACTTCGGCCTGCCGGCTCCCTTCGACATCCAGGTGCGCGGCCGCGACCAGACCGCCAACCGCGCCATCGCGGCCCGCATCGCCGACCGCATCCGCTCCATTCCCGGCATGGTCGACGTACGCGTCCAGCAGCCGGCGGACAACCCCAAGCTCAAGCTGGAAGTCGACCGGGAACGCGCCGCCCTAATGGGCCTCAGCGAGCGGGACGTTGCCAACCCGGTCCTGCTGAGCCTCAGCGGCAGCGGCCAGGTCCAGCCCGTCTTCTGGCTCAACCCCAAGATCGGAGTGCAGTACCTGGTCAACTTCCGCGCCCCTGAAAGCGCCATTGATTCGCTTTCCTCCCTGCAAGGAATCCCCGTGACCAAGAGCGCCGACGGCGAGGGCGACGGACAGGTCCTAGGCAATTTGGTGAGCATCCACCGCTCCCAGGGCGCCCCCCTGGTGACCCATTACAATATCATGCCGGTCATCAACGTGTTCGCCGGGGTCTTCGGCCGGGATCTCGGCGGCGTGCTGGCGGACCTCCAGCCGGTGCTGGACGAGTTCCGCAAGGATCTGCCCCGCGGCTCCTTTATTGAATTGCGGGGCCAGGCCGAGACGATGCGCACCAGCTTTCTGGCGCTGGGCATTGGGCTCGCGGCGGCGGTGCTGCTGATTTACCTGCTGCTGGTGGTCAACTTTCAAAGCTGGCTCGATCCCTTCATCATCATCATGGCCCTGCCCGGGGCGGCCGCCGGAGTCGTCTGGGGACTGCACCTCACCCAAACCTCTTTGAGCGTCCCCGCCCTCATGGGTGCGATCATGAGCCTGGGCGTAGCCACGGCCAACTCTGTGCTCGTCATCAGCTTTGCCCGGGAACAGCTCGCCACCGGGATCACCCCGTCCTTCGCTGCGCTCGACGCGGGCTCCACGCGGTTGCGCGCCGTCGTGATGACGGCCCTGGCCATGATGATCGGCATGGTCCCCATGGCGCTCGGCCTCGGCGAGGGCGGCGAACAAAACGCGCCCCTCGCACGCGCCGTCATCGGCGGGCTTTTGCTTGCCACGGTTGCCACGCTGTTCTTTGTTCCCTCCGTCTTCGCACTGCTGCACCGTGTGCGCCCTGCGCGCGCCCACGCCCACTGATCCCGCGCCTCCCAGTCCACGCCGACCCACCCTTTCTAAATTTCTCCACGCCATGAACGCTTCCACCGCCCCGAAAGTCGGAATGATCAGCCTCGGCTGCGCCAAAAACCTCGTCGACGCTGAAATCATGCTGGGCGGCATCGTCAAGGAGGGCATGCAAATCACCTCC
>CANJYI010000213.1 GCA_947478975.1 Chthoniobacteraceae bacterium | reverse complement strand
GTCTGGCTCGAGGAGTCCAACGCGTGGGTGTATCCCCACCTGCACACCGCCGCGCGGCGGATGGTCGAATTGGCACGCAAGCACCTCGCCACGGATTCCCCTTTGTTGGAGCGGACGCTTTCGCAGGCCGCCCGGGAACTGCTTCTCGCACAGTCCAGCGACTGGGCGTTCCTCATGAAAACCGGCACCGCCCGCTCCTACGCCACCAAGCGCACAGAGGAGCACCTCCACCGGTTCACCCGCCTTTACGACCAGCTTTGCGCCAACGCAGTGGACGAACCTTTCCTTGCGAACTGCGAGTTTCGCGACAACATATTCGAGAAGATTAACTGGCGCTATTATGCTTAGCCTCCGCTCAGGGTCCCCGGCGTTCCCCTCCCTTTCCTACGCTCCTTTTCCTACGCTCCTATGAGAAAGTGGATTTTGAGGCGGCGGGCAGGGCTGGCGCTCTTTGTCTCCTGCGGCGCTCTGCTTGTCGCCAGCGCCTGCGCACAGCAGTCCTTCACGCCGGCCCCTAACGCCTTGCCCCCTTCGCTGGTGGCTATCCCTGCCGGAAATGTGAAGATTACCTTCCTTCCCCCCCCTCTGGAGGGCACGCTCAGCCTTGGCGTGTTCGACCGCGCCGGGAAGCTGGTGCGCACCTTGAAGACCGAGGCCGTCCCCTCCGACTTCACCGTCGGCCTCAACGGCTTGATCACTTTTTGGGATGGCCGCGACGATGTCGGCCAGCTCCTTCCTTCCGGAAAATACCGTGTAAGGGGGTTTGCCGTGGCAGACCTCGAAATCGCCGGCGAGGAGTTTCATTGCAACGACTGGGTGGAATCGGACGACGGCCCGCACCCCTCGGTTTTTGAGCGTATCCGAATCGACGGCGACACGCTCGAGTTGCTGACGGTCGACCGCGCCCACAAACGCTGGAGGATTCTTTATTCGCTGGCGGCCGGTGAGTCCAAAAGCGAGCCCGTGGAGGCCGCCGCTCTCGCCGCTCCTGCCGCTCCTGCCGCTCCCAAAGAGCCGGCTGCAACCTCTACCCCTGCATCGGTGGCGGCTTTGGCGGCCGAATCTGGACCGAAGTCCTGCCCCGGAAAAGACGGAACCCGCTGGAGCATCGAGAAGGCGGCGGGAGAAACCGTAGTTGCCCAGTTTGACGCCCAGGGTGAGGTACTGCGGCGGCTGAGCATCGGGGCGGGACAGCCGCTGCCGATTGGGATCGCCGCTTCGCTGGAGAGGGACGAGGTTTTCTTGTTGGAGCAGGAGGGCGAGCGCTTCCGGCTCAGGGGCCTGCACAAGGCGGTGCCCAAGGAGGCCGGCGCGGTGCCGGGCTGGGAGACGTTTCTGGAAAAAAACCGCTGGCCCAGCTCCAAGTTCTCAGAGGTGGCGGCGCGTCTGGGGAGGTCGAAGCCCTTTGTTGCGGAGCCGCAGATCGCGCTCAAGTCCCAGCCGAACCCGCTGCTGGGCGGAGGGGTCTCGGACGTCCAGATCGCCGCGGGCAAGGATGCAGCCGGTAGCTTTTTGAAGACCGCCGACGGCTTGTTGCTGCGGCGACTGACGGACACGCCGCTCCTGCTTTGGATCGTGCTTGGACGCGAGGCGCGGCAGCCGGGGGTTGTTCTGCTGCAAAGCGACGGTGCGGTGGTCGAAGAGTACCGTATTTTGCAGCCGGGCGCCCTCATGAGCTTCGACGCGGGCGAATACCAGTTGCCTCCCAAGTAGAAAGTACGAAGGTCATTCTATGAAAGCTTCCCTCCTCTTTTGTTGCGTGGCTTTCGGAGCCAGCGCTTTTGCCCAGCCCGGCCTGACCATTTATAACGGTCGCTTTGCCGTGGTGCGGGACTCCGTGCCGCTCGAGTTGAAGGCCGGGGAGAATATCGTACGCTACTTTGGCGCCACTTCGAGTCTGGATCCGAGCACGGTGATTTTGCGCGATCCCTCCGGAAAGGTGCAGCTTTCCATCCGGGAGCAGAACTACCAGAACGATCCGGTCAACCAGTTGACTCTGCTGGACCGGTATGAGGGACAGACGCTCAGCTTTCTGGTGCGGGACCAAAAGGGGGAGCGCATCACGGAAGGGAAGGTGATCCGGAGCGGTTACGTTCCCGGAGGGGCGCCCTTGGATCCGGTCGTGGAGGTGGAGGGTAAAATCATCTTCGAGCTTCCGGGAAAGCCGCTTTTCCCCGCGGTCAAGGACGACAGCGTTCTGTTGAAACCGCTGCTTAATTGGAAGATTCAAAGCTCGGAGCCTGCGAGCCTCGAAGCAGAACTGGCTTACCTGACCTCGGGTCTCGAGTGGAGTGCCAGTTACAACCTGGTGCTGCCGCAGGAAGGCGAACTGGCGGACATGAACGGTTGGGTGACCATTGAAAACCGGTCGGGAAAGCAGTTTGAAAACGCCCAAATCAAGCTGATGGCCGGTGACGTGCGTCGGATCGAACGCCGCCCCCAACCGGTCCATCAAAAGGCCATGATGATGCGGGCCAACGCCATGGCTTCAGACGCAGAGGTGGTCGAAAAATCCTTCGACGACTACCACCTCTACACCATCCAGCGGCCCGCCACCCTGCGCGATCAGGAAACCAAGCAGATTGAGTTCACCCGCGCCTCGGCCGTCCCCACAAAACGTGTCTACACCTTTGATCCGGCCCCCGGGCTCCAATTCTTCGGACAAACGGTTCTGGACCGCGAGTGGAACGCCGGTATCCCCGCTCTCCGCAAGGTGGCCACCGCCCTGGAGTTCACCAATTCTGAGGAGGCCCGCCTGGGCATCCCCCTACCCGGGGGAAACATGCGCGTTTATCGCAAGGACGGTGCGCAGCTGGAATTCGTGGGAGAGGACAGGATCGAGCACACGCCGCGCAACGAGGTGGTCCGGCTGAATCTGGGAAACGCCTTTGATTTGACGGGGGACCGGAAGCGCACGGACTTCAGCGTGGACCAGACCAAGCGGAGCATGGAGGAGCGGTTTGAGATCCGGCTGAACAACCGGGGCAAAAAGCCGGCGGAAATCCGCGTCGTGGAGCACCTGGTTCGCTCCGCAAACTGGAATCTCTCTGAGAAAAGCCACGAATTCCGGAAGCTGGACAGCAACACGATTGAATTCAACGTCACCGTGGCTCCCGAGCGCGATGCGGTGGTTACCTACACGGTGCGCTATACTTGGTAGGGAACCTCTTGGGGTGTGTTGCGGCGGGCGACGGTGCAGGCTCAGACGACCCCGCGGCCCTCTGGAGCAGAAGGGGCTGGACGTGGCGTCCTGTCTCCAAAAAGAACCCTCGGCGAGCAGGCCGCTTGGAAGCGGACCACCCTGCCGAGGGCTTTCCATCAAGACACGGGAGGCGCGGGGGCCTCCTCAGACTGGACTACTGCGCCTTTTCCTTTTTGTCCCTCTTTTTGGCGCTTGCGCTGAACTCTTCGAGGCTCAAGGCGCCATCACCGTTTGTGTCGAGCTTCTTGAATGCTTCGGCAGCGGCTTCGGCTTCCTTCTTGCCGCGGAATTCCTCGAGGCTCAGAGAACCGTTGCCGTCCTTGTCCATTTTCTTGAAGCGCTCTTCGGCGGAGGGCTGGGGCTTCTTCGGCTCTGCTGGTTTTGCGGGTTCCGCCGGCTTGGCGGGCTCGGTGGCTGCTGGTTTGGCTTCGGGCTTGGCATCGGCCTTGTCCTGGGCAAAAGCAGGGGCGGCGGCGAGTGCCAGAATGGCGGCGAGAGAGGAGAGGGCTTTCATAGGTGTGGAAACGGTGGGAGGTTTGGTTGTGAGAGGGGGACTGCCAAGCCTCGCGCCCGCGCCTTGGGGGGCGGGATGCCGGCGGGAAGCTTGTCTCAGTCCTTGAGAGGCAAACACCGCCGGCCCGCGAAAGTTTCGCGGCTTTGTAGAAAAGTCACACTTTTTCCAGACTGCACCCGGAGTGCACACTTTCAGAAAAGGCTACAGCTCCAGCGCCACTCCGGGTTGGGCGGTGAGAAGCTTTGTGTCCGGGATTTTGGGCGCCATCGTTGTTTTGAACCAATCAACCGCGGCGGGATCGCCGTGCACAAAGACCACGTTCTTCGGCTTGGAGCGCTCCAGATAACCGACCAGGCCATCCCGGTCGCTGTGGGCGCTGAACCCGAAGGTTTCCACCCTGCACCGAAGCACTTCCCCGGGGACGGAGGGCGACAGATGGAACATTTCGCCCTGCTTTGTGTTGCGCAGGCGACCGGCAGGCGATTCTGGATCTGCATACCCCACGAAAAAGATGCCGTGCGCCGGATTTGGCAGAAACTGGGGGGCGACCACATTCGAAAGGGTGTGCTCGGTCATCATACCGCTGGAGAGGGCGTAAATCCGGCCCGGCTTGATGGGAAACTGGTTGATTTCGCGGCCGCTGATGGTGAAGGGGGCCACGGATTCGAGCAGGTTGAGGCCCGGGTACTGGCGGTGCGAGGCACTGGCGAGCTTGTCGTGAATCTCGCTCAGCTTGGTGCTCAAGCCGCCGATGTACACGGGGCATTCGGGCAGGAGACCCTTCTGGCGCAGGGTGTAGATCATGGTGAGCAACTCCTGCGACTTACCCAGTGCAAAGACGGGCACCAAGACGCTGCCCCCCTGTGCAAAAATCTCCCGGATTGCCGCCGCAAAGCGCTTCTCCTCCTCAGCCCGCGTGAAACCTTCCGGCTGGGGGATGGCTCCTCGGGTGGTCTCAATGATGACGGTGTCGATCTCCTGCTCGGGAAGACGCGCGCCGCTCATGAGCGACTGGCTGTCAAAATTGACATCCCCAGTGTAAACGAGCCGGCGTCCTTCCGCCTCGATCAGCACGGACGCTGAGCCGAGAATGTGACCGGCATCCTCAAACTGGAGGGAAACATCCGCGTTTTCGCCGACGCCCAGACGTTCCCCAGACAGGTCGAAGCGCTGGTGCAGGGGCAGGGAGCGGAACCGGCGCGTGCAGTTGGTCGCCTCCTTGTGGGAAAAGGAGGGGGCCTCGCCCTCGCCGTTTTCATGGCGTTTGGCCATGACATTGACCGAATTGTGCATCATCACGTCCGCAAGCTGGCGGGTGGGTTCGGTCATGAATACCGGCACTCCGGGGTGCTTCCGCATGAGAACGGGGAGAGAGCCCAGGTGGTCTTGGTGCGCGTGCGAGAGGATGATCGCGTCCAGCCGCTTTTCGCCGAGGTGTTCCCAAAGGGGCTGAGCCTTCGCACCCTCGTGTTTGGGGTGGGCGCCGCAATCCAGTACTATCCGGCGGTTGCCGGTTTCCAGTAGATAACAGTTGGCTCCAATTTCGATTTGGCGGGTGAGATTAGTAAGACGGAAATGAGACATGCGGGGTGC
>CANJYI010000212.1 GCA_947478975.1 Chthoniobacteraceae bacterium | reverse complement strand
GCCTTGTCGAGCGAGGGATACACAAACAACTTCACGTTGTTTTTGAGCAACCGCCCGAACGATTCCAGAATGCCGCCCGGCAGCGCCTGGTAGAAGTTCTCATCGAACAGGTTCACCAACCGGGTCACGCCGAGGGCGATCCCGATGGGTTCCTTGGTCATGCGCGCCAGAAAGGCTCCCAGTCGGTAGTATTCCGAGAAATCCGACACCAGCACCGTCAGGCCGCAGGCGGCAAGCACGTCCGCGCGGTCCAAGAAGTCTTTGGCGTCAAACTCCGCCTGATTGGAAAGCAGGTTGCGCATCGTGATCTCCATGATTTCCACAACCGGGGTCTGGCCGACTTCGGGAAGGGCTCGGAACTTGCGGGCGGCGCACTGGAGCATGTCCATGTGGACTTTGGTCACGGGGTGAAAGGCGCCGCGTTCCACGAGGATCGCCCTCCTGTAGAGCACTTCTGAGGGCTGGAGCACATCGCCCTTGGGCCCGAACATGGCGGCTCCGGAGAGGCCCATTTGGACCAGACGCAGGCTCATGAGCCGGTTGTCGACCCCATGGAAGGCGGCGCCCGTGAACTCGATCATGTCGATTTCGATCCGGCCCACCGAGAGCTGGTCTAGGAGCGAATGCAACAGCGCCTCGGGGTCATGGTGCAGAAAGCCAGCACCATAAACCAAGTTAACCCCAACAACACCAAGTGCTTCAGCCTGCGCTGCGTTTTCCGCGTCCAGCATGCGGACGTGGATCAGGATGCGGCTGAACGGCGCGCGGGGCGCGTGCTGGAACATGATGCCCATCCAGCCGTGGCACTCGGAGCTGCCCCGGAAGGAGCGGGCCGCCACGGTGTCGGCGAACGCAAAAAAGCAGGTCTTTTCGCCGCGCTTGGCGTCGAGGCGCTCGACGTTGAGCTCAAACTCGTGTGCGAGCATCGCCTCGAGTCGCTTCCTGGAAACGTACCGGTCGGCCGGGCCGTAAATGGCGTCGGAAACCGTCATGTCGTAGGCCGACATGCTCTTGGCCACGGTGCCGGCCGCGCCGCCGACGCGGAAAAACCAACGGACAACCTCTTGGCCGGCACCAATTTCGGCGAAGGTGCCGTAGAGACTGGGGTCTAGGTTGATCTGGAGGGCCTTTTGGCGTGTGTCGGAGGCGGCGTCCGGAGTGCTGTGGTGGTGGCTGGACTCGTGGTGGGGATGTTCGGAGTCGTGCAGGAGATGGGCGGAGTCGGGCATGGGATGTGGTAGGGTTTGAGACGGGGCGCCGGAGGGGCGGAAAGCCGGAAGAAAGTGAAGGAAGCGAGAGCGGAAAGGTGTGGCGTGGGTAGGTGAACCGCTGGGGGAAGGTGTGAAAACTCGGGAGGTGTTCCTAGGGCGAACCCTGAACTTTGGTGAGAGTGCCAGAGTGTAATGGGATGAAAAAGTAATTTGTGGGCCGCGGACCTGTAGTGGAGTGCGTGGCGAAGAGAGGGGGCCTGAAGAAAGCATCCCATTCAATAACGCCACACAATGTGTGTCATATGGAGTTGCTATATGTTACCCGCGTCGACCCTTGGCCCCGCCAGCCGCAACCACAATACCCCTCCCGTGACACGCACCTCTTTCGCACTCAATCGCTCTCAGACTGGCCCGCGTACACCCGTCCCAGCTTCAGCAGCAAGCGCTCCAGCATCCCGGCGTATTCCGCCGGCGCCTGCTTGTCCTTGCCCTGTCGCAGCTGGCTCAGCTCCAACTCCAGCGCCTCACGTCTTGTGCGCTGCACCGGCGTGAGCCCAGCTTCGGCGGCGCTTTCCACCAGATGCCATTGGGCTGCCTTCATGCCGAGCCCCGGCCCGCCGGCCTTGCCGTCGCCCAGATCGTCCAACGCTGCGTGTTCCGTGGTCAGGCGGCCCTGGTCCTTGTAGGAGGCTTCCGCTGTCTGGGTCGCGTGCTGCCAGGCCTCAAACACTGAAACCTGCATGTCACCGTTGCCATCGGCGTCCAGGCCGGCCAGCGCGGCGGCAAAGAATCTCGGAAAACGGGTCCAGTTTTCCTCCGCGCCTGTGCGGGTGGCTGCCAGGACGATTCTCCCGGGGGCCGCCAAGGGCTTGAGGAAGGCGCCCGAACACGCAAACCCGGCCACTACAATGACTGGCCGCCGCAGCCGGGACAGGCTGCGGGCCAGCTCCTCGGCGGACAGATCGGGCCCCTCCAGATTGAACTTGGGCGACTTCCCCTGGGCGCTCCCGTGCCCCAGCAGCACCAGCCAGAACGGGTCGGTTGCATCGGCTGAAACGGCGGCCAAGAAGGCCTGCAAACGTGGAAGCTGCGGTCCTGCGCCTGGCGCAATTTGCTGTAAGGAATGGCCGCCACGCTTGGCTGCCTCTGTCCAGACCTTTGCGGTGGCCTCCGTTTCAGCGCCAAAGGCGGCCTGTCCCGACAGCCCCGTCACCAGAAGCAATTCATGCCCCGCCCGCGCTTTTTGGAGCGGCAATAACAGGCAGAGCAGCGTTAGCACCCGGACGAGAGGCAGTGAGGAAGACATTGGAGTGCGGTTGTTTTGCATACTCAGGAGGCGCCGTTTTGGCGGCGGACAAACCATTCAACAAGAAAGCACAGGAGCGCGGCGGCGAAGACGAATCCCGTGTGCCAGAGGGGTTGGATCCGGATTTCCGTGGCAAGGTTGGGTGCGTTTTTGAGCTGCTTTACAAAAGCGTCCAATTCCCCCAAAGCGAGCATCCGGCCGCCGGTTTTCTCGGCCAGCTCCTTCATTTCCAGGACGTTGGCCGACAGGGCGCTGAATTCCGCTTCGGAGGGGTCCTGTACCCAGCCTACGGAGCCGCTACCCAGCGAGACGCCGCTGCTGGTACGGGCCTCGGCCTGGGCCACGAGCGCGCCCTCCTGGAGCGACGGGTATTCGACTGTGTACACGCCCGCTTCGGGAGCGGGCTCGGCTCGCACCCGCACGGCGGCCCCTTCGTCCGCGCCGATGCGCCGGATGGTGAGCAGCACTTCGGCGTCCTCCACCAACCGTGCCTCCAGGTCGCGCACCCGCACCGAAAGACGGGTCGCCTGCGTGGCTGGATTCCATTGGGCGCTGACATCCACTGGGCCGGGCGTGTCGGCCACCAGCCAGCGGCTCAGTTGGCGCCAAAACTTTGCCAGGTCCGAGGCGTGCTCCGGTTGGCCGATGCCCCAGTGGAACAAGTCGCCGGCTAAAAGGGCTCCCGCGCGGCCAAGTCCAAAGCGCTGCACGGCGACTGCGGGACGCGCGCCGTCGCCCTGCTGCCCAAGGGCCAGGACGGAGGCCGCCGGCTTGATCCCCTGCACGCTGTTGAGCACTTCCAGCGGCGGAAGCGCTGCGCTGCGTGAGGTTTCTTCGGCTTCGGTTTTGCGGCGTCGCATCCAGGGTTCGAGAAGCCCTTCTCTGGTGAGTTTCCAGTGGAATTCGCCGGCAGGCTGGCTGGAATCTTTGCCCAACCACACTGGCAGCAGCGTCTCCACGGGCGTGCCCCTCCAGCCGCCGCCTTCAAAACTCTCCATCCCTCCGAGCATCAGCAGGCCGCCGCCCCTTTCGGACACGAAACGCTGCAGGAGCCGCTGCTGTTCCGGGGTGAAAAACTCCGCCTCCAGGTTGGCTAGGATGATGCCCTTGAACCCGAACAGTTCATCCGCTGTTTTTGGAAAACCACCGGCAAGTTCCTCGGGCGATTCGAGATTCACCCGGACCAACACGGGCTGGTCGTACCGCTGCACCTCGGCATTCTCTCCATTCTGAAAACCGCGGAACAACGGATTGGTGGCGTCACCCCCCCTGCCCTTGAACGTAAATTTCGGCTCGCGTTTCGCCACACGGATGAGCGCGCGCAACTGCACTTCGGGATCCCCGTCCAGGGCGCGGCGCAGCGGCCCGAATTCCCAGTTGGGGCGTCCGGCCACGTAGAGGATTTTGTGCGGGCCCGCGGTCCGGTTGACGCAGAGAAGGCGGGTGTTGTTCTCGAGGGTGATTTCGCTGGAGGCGGCGATTTGTGCGCTGTCGATGCTGACCCGGTAGAAGGTCGCACCGGCGCGCAGAGGCTCGAACTGGAGCTGCGCCATGGCGCGTCCCGTGGCTTCAGGAACCAGCACCTCGGTCTCCGCGAGAATGGTTTTCGCGCCGGCAGCGGGCAATGGGTCCACCGCCTCGATGCGTACCCTAACCCGTGGTGCGCCCGCATGACTGGCGCGCACCTCAGCCTGAATGGTGGCGGGAGCATCCTCAAACGGGGAAAGGGTGCTCGAGACGCTTCCAAGCGCCAAATCGGGCGAGCTGAGCGGCTTGCCTACCAAGACCGGATAGACGGGGGGAAGGGCTGTGGTATCCAGCCCGGCCAGGTCGCTTGCTACTCCGTCAGTGAAGGCCAAGATGGCGGATGGGGCCTCCCCTACCCGTTCCCGGGTCTGTGCGAGGGCCGCGCCGAGGGCGGTGGGACCTTCGTTGAAGGCCAGCTCGCTTAATGGCCCGAGTTCGCGAAGGCCTGAGCCAAAGGTGAAAGAGCGGATACGAAAATCCCGCTCTAAAACGGCGCGCCAGCCCGTGGCTCCCCGGCGCCAGGCTTCCTGTAAAACGGTTCCGCGGGAATGGGCGCCCGGTTGAGAGTCTTCAGGCAGGCGCATGCTGCGAGAATCGTCGAGAAGGAGCGCGACCGTGTTGGCGCGCTCCTTGGGGACGCGAGTCAGCCACTGGGGTTCCAGCCAGCAGGCCAGTAGCAGGAAAAGCCCGCACAGCTTGCTGCCCAGCGCCAATGCCCGCCGCGCGCCCGACATCCGCACATGGCGGTAAGACCAAATCACCAGCGCGCTCAAGCCAAGCGCCACGCCGCACACCGCCAAAATAGAATCCGCCCTAGCCAGGCTCAACTCCGCAAGAATTGGAAACAGCACAGGCATCAGCGGGAGCCCCCCAGCGCTTCGTAGTATCGGCGGACACTTTCCTCAAACTTGCGGGGCACAGGATCACGGTCCACGGGCCCTTCGCTCTCACGGCCCGCCTTCCTTGCCAACTCCGCGGAGATGGCATCGCGCAATTGGGCCAGAGGCACGAGCAACCCGTCCTCGATGGCCTTTGGACTGGGCTTGGTTGCATTGCGTTTCATGTCGGCGCGCAGTTGCTCTGCGGACTGCTGGACGCGGGCAACGGCGGCCCGCAGGTGGGGCCGTTCCAAAAGCGCCTCCACCCGGTCAAGCTGTCCCAGCCATTCGCCGAGCTTCTGCGCTGGGACCCCGTCTCCCCCACCCTGGTAGGAACCGTTTTGCGCTACGGCGCCAGCTCCAGGCTGTCCAGGGGTTGCTGGGGTT
>CANJYI010000211.1 GCA_947478975.1 Chthoniobacteraceae bacterium | reverse complement strand
GATTTAGCCCTTCGGCCCGGCTCTGGTCGCAATGGTTTTAGGAAGAAAAATCAGGGTGCGGTGAAAGACCAGAGAGCTGGGGGGAACTCGTGTCTGACAAAAGCTCTTACTAGTTAAGGTCGCAAGCAAGGGCAAGGAGGAAGCTTCAGAGGCTGTTGCATGACTAGTTCATACAGCCTCAGATTCCGGCTGCGCGCAGCACCGTTTCGTGGACGGCGATGTCGTGTGCCGCGGTCCAGTGCAGCTTTTTTTCACCGCGCAAGACCCGGGCCAGGTCGATAAATTCCTCGTCATAACGACCTTTGCGAACGGGTAAAGCGATGGGCTGCACCCCTTTTTTCCAAGGGCCGCAGTTGCTGCTGAGCGAGAGCGTGGCCTTGCCGGATTCCAGCGGCTGGATCTCCATGGCCCCGAGGGTGCCGGCCACCTGAAAGCGGCGGCGCGGACCGCCAAAGGGGTCGGCATGGTTGCAGCGGATGGTGACGGTGGTCTTGGGGTAGACCAGGACGGCGAGTTGGTTGTCCTTGACCGCGTCTCCGGGCTGGGTGGGGGTGGAAAAGGCGTGCACCTCTGAGGGCTTGCCCAGAAGGGTGACCGCGGCGTCGATGACGTGGCAGGCCAGTTCGAACATGCCGCCCCCCGGCAGTGCGCCGATGTTGCGCCGGGTGCCCGGGTCGGCGAGTTTGCCCATCATGGCGTCAATCTCGAGAATCTCGCCCAGCCAGCCCTCCCGGTGCGCTTGGAAAAGCAGCTGGAACGCAGGGTTGTAGCGAAGCATGTAGCCCATTTGCACCGTCAAACCGAGCGCCTCCGCCTCCTGGCGCATCGCCACAAACTCCCCGTGCTCGAGCGAGCCGGGCTTGTCCAGATGGACGTGTTTTCCCGCCCGCAGTGCGCGTAGCGCTGTGGCGCAGGACTCGCCCACGGCGGTCTCGACCAGCACGGCCCGCAGCCCGTTCTGCGCAAGCAACTCCCCCTCGCTCAGGCGGGGGACTCCCGCGTAGGCGGCGCCCACTGCGCGCTCGGCGCCGCTGACGCCCACCACCTCGTAGAGCTCGGGCAGGCTGCGCACCGCCTCCATTTTGCCGGAGGCGTGTGCGTGCCCGGTTCCGATTTGGCCGACCCGGAGCCGGGGCGTCTCGGCAAACAAGGGGGAAGCCGCACCCGCAACAAGGGTGCCTATAAATTGACGACGGTGGAGCATGGGAAGTTTGGGGGGTGGGTGGGGCAACACTATGGCGCAGTGGGGCGGATCGGGAAAGACCGGGCCTTTGGCGGCAGCGGGGTGGCCGGTTCAGGCTGCTTTCCTCAGGGAACGGTTTGCCTTTGGGGGCGCGCTTGGGTGATGTTAGTCAAACCACCCGTATGCGAAGCGCGCTCCTTCCCACCTGTTTCCTCCTTTCGAACCTGCCCCTGCTCCTGGCACAGACGGCCACGCCGCAGGAGCCTGTGCCCGCGGTGCCACCGCAGGCTGCCTCGGCGCTCCCGCAGGGGGCTCTTCCGGAAGCCGCCGTTCCTCAGGGGGCGCCGGAGGTGGTTGCCAGCGCGCCGGCCGCCGCACAAGACGCGGCGTCCAAGGAGGCTGCGCCCAAGAGCGCGGCAGCCACGAAGGTTTCCTACTCCTCCTGCACGGTGGAGGGACAGTACCTCGCGATGACTTTTGACGACGGACCGCACCCCCAACACACCCCGCGTTTGTTGGACATGCTCAAGCAGCGCGGTATCAAGGCCACCTTCTTTGTTGTCGGCCAAAACGCGGCGCAGTACCCCGAGATTCTCAAGCGAATGGCGGCCGAAGGCCATGAACTGGCCAACCACTCCTACTCGCACCCCATCCTCAATCCTCTCGGCGAGGGCGGCATTCGCGAGCAGTTGGACAAGACCCATCAGGCGGTCCTCAGCGCCACGGGCGTCACCATGAAGCTCCTGCGCCCTCCCTACGGCGCACTGACGGAGAACATGCGCCGCTGGACCTACCAGACCTTCGGGTACCGGACCATCCTCTGGGACGTCGACCCGTTGGACTGGAAGGTGCGGGATGCCGCACGCGTGCAGAGCGAAATCCTTGGGCATGCCCGTGCCGGTTCCATTGTACTAGCCCACGACATCCACAAGAGCACGGTCGATGCCATGCCTGAAACCCTCGATGCGCTGGCAGCCAAGGGCTTCAAATTCGTCACAGTCTCCGAGCTGATCGCCATGGACAAGCCTGCGGCTCCAAAACCCGCCGCCGCCCCGGTTGCAAAGACGGCCCCCAAGCCAGCCGTAAAGCCCACCGCAAAGAAGGACGCCCCCGCTGCGCCCAAGCTGGTTGCCGCGCCCACCAAGAGCGCCCCGAGCACCACCAGTCCAAAGGCCGCTCCGGCCAAATCAAGCGCCGGCTCTTCAGTGAAGGCGGAAGCCACGGTCTCCACCCCGGCCCCGGTGGCGAAAAAACCCGCCAAAATGACGGATGAAGAACTCCGCAAAAGATGGCTGGAAAGCATCAATCGCTAGACCTCGCCTCGGACCTGCGCCGGCTACTGGGCGCAGAACGGGTTGCCGATGACCCCGCCAGTCTGGCGGAGCATGCGGCGGACCGCTGGTTTGCCAGCAGTACCCCGCAGGTGGTGGTCCACGCCGCCTCGACTGCGGACGTTTCCGCCACGCTGGCGTACGCCTCCGAACATGGGGTGCCGGTCACTCCGCGGGGTGCGGGAGTCGGTTATGTGGGCGGCTGCGTGCCTTTGCGGGGAGGGATCGTGCTCTCTGTGGCGGGGATGCGGCGCATCAAGGAGATCAATTTTGAAGACGGGGTCGCGGTTGTCGAACCCGGGGTCATCACCGGCGACTTGCAGGCGGCCGTGCGCGAGCAGGGGCTTTTTTACCCGCCCGATCCCGCCAGCCTCAAGGAATGCAGCATCGGTGGAAACCTGGCGACCAACGCCGGCGGCCCCCGCTGCCTGAAATACGGGGTGACCCGCCATTACGTACTCGGCCTGGAGGCGGTGCTGGCCGATGGAAGGGTGTTGCGGGCCGGAGGACGCACCCACAAGAACAAGACCGGTTTTGATCTGGTGGGGCTCTTTGTCGGGTCTGAAGGGCTGCTGGGAATCATCACGGAAGCGACCCTGCGGTTGCTGCCGCTTCCGCCGGCGAGGGCCAGTCTTTCGGCCAGTTTTGCAACGTTTGCCGAGGCTGCGGCCGGGGTGCAGGCGGTATTCCGCGCAGGTTTTTTGCCCGCGGCCCTCGAAATTGCCGACGCCTTCACCCTTCAGGCTGCGCGGGAACATTGCGGCCGGGCCGTGGTTCCCGCGGGGGCGGGGCATCTTTTGCTGGATCTGGACGGACAACCCGCTTCGGTGCGGTCTGAGGCGAAGGCGCTGCAGGCCCTGTTGAAGGGACTTGGCGCGCTTTCGGTCAAAAAGGCGGTCGGCGAGGTGGCTTGCGAGGAACTGTGGGGTTTGCGCCGCCGTTTTTCCGCGTCGCTGAAGGCGACGGGGTTGGTCAAGCTGAACGAGGATATTGTCGTGCCGCGGGGCCGGTTGGTGGATTTGGCGGAGTTTGCCGACGGTTTACGGCGGCGGAGCGGCTTCCCCGTGGCGTGTTTTGGACACGCCGGCGACGGGAACATCCATGTGAATATCATGGCCGCCGGTTACCGCGAGGACGCGGCGGTCCGCGCCCGAGTGGAGGCTGCCTTGGACGAGTTGTTCACCCAGGTGCTGGCCTGGGGGGGCGCCATTACCGGGGAGCACGGGGTGGGAATCGCCAAACAGCGCTGGTGGCCGCAGGCGGTGCCGGAGGTTGGCCGGGCCGTTCATGAGGCACTCAAGCGCGCATTGGATCCGCAGGGACTGTTGAACCCTGACAAGTTTGTGACGGTTTCGGGCGTACGTTGACGCGGAAGACGGCGGGTGTTATCCTCCTTCTTCGTTCGTCAGTCACTCGGTTTTTTGCCTATGCTGGAACGTACTGTCCTTGTCCTCAACCGTCTTTGGCAGGCTGTAAATGTTTGCTCTGCCAAAAGGGCTTTCTGTTTGCTTTGCTCGGGGCATGCCCAAGTGGTGCACGCCGAGGGAGGCAACTTTTTTACGCACGACTTTGACAGTTGGCGCGACCTTTCCTCCCGCGAGCCTTGCGACGAGGACATGGTCAGCACCATTTCCCTCAAAATCCGCATCCCGCGGGTGATCGTGCTGGCGCTCTTCGACCGGGTGCCGCGCAAGGAGGTGAAGTTCACCCGGCACAACATCTACGAGCGGGACAAAAACACCTGCCAGTACTGCGACAAAGTTTTCGACCGGAAGGAGCTGAATCTGGACCACGTGATCCCGAGGGAGCGCGGCGGCGAAACCAATTGGGAGAACATTGTCTGCTCCTGCATTAAGTGCAATACACGGAAGGCAAACCGGATGCCCCACGAGGTGGGCCTTCGCTTGCGGCGCAAGCCTGAGCGGCCCCGCTGGCAGCCGTTCCTGCACATCACTTTCGACAGCAAACCGCACGAGAGCTGGCGGCATTTTATAGATCTGGCCTACTGGCACGTGGAGCTGGGGTAGGGGCGCGCTGCGGAGGAGCGTGGTGGAGGAGCGGGGTGGAGGAGCACCCGCCAGAGCGCTTGCGGCATGAGGCCGAGTTCACAGCCAGTGAAACCTTGCTCTGGAAAGGCAACTCGCGGGCTTTCGAGTGCAAAATCCAGAAGTCTCAGATTTAGAGATTTATCCGCAGATGACACTGAATTCACAGGTGTCCTAAGGGTTTGTTTTTATCTGAAAACTCTGCGTCATCTGCGGATCACTCCCCGTTCCCCGAGGAGTGGGCGAGAAGTTGCCGGCAGTGAACACGTCCTAGTTTAAGGCTTTGGAAAAGACTTTCTGAGTTTTGTTAAATTTCGGTGGGCAGTTGGATAGTTTTGCCTAGGTTGAACAGAGGCGCGTCCTCGCTTGTCATGGAAAAAGTGAGGTGCGCCATTCACAGCACCCCTCTGCGACCTCCCCTAGCAACCCCGATCAACCGCCACACCGCTGACCGCATGTCCACGCCTCAGGAACTCACCGAACAAATCCGGCTTGCCAGCCATTGGGTCACGCCGCTGCAAAATGAAATCGCCCGGGTTGTGGTGGGGCAGAAAGCGCTGGTGGAGGGGCTGCTTGTCGGTCTTTTGACAAACGGGCACATCCTGCTGGAAGGCGTTCCCGGGCTTGCAAAGACGCTCACGGTTAAAACGCTGGCCCAGTCGATCAACACCGGGTTCCAGCGCATCCAGTTCACCCCGGACCTCCTGCCCGCGGACCTTATCGGCACCCTCATATACAACCCGCGCACCGGCGAGTTTACGACCAAGCAGGGGCCCCT
>CANJYI010000210.1 GCA_947478975.1 Chthoniobacteraceae bacterium | reverse complement strand
TTTTGTTCACAAAACATTCCGAAGGCGTCCTCAAGGCGTGGAGCGGCAAAACCGGCAGACCCCTCCTCAGCCCCGACACCCAGCCGCGCTGGGAACTGGTGCGCACCATTGGCGATTCCACAAAGGTCGAGACCCCCCTCGCCAACCGCGTCAACGCACTCGCGTTCTCTCCCGACGGCCGATGGTTGGCCACGGCGGCCGGGGAACCTTCCCGCAGTGGACAGATCAAAGTCTGGGCGACCGATTCGGGTGCCTTGGTGCGGGAGTTTGTAAAGCCGCACAAAGACACCGTTCTGGCGCTCGATTTTTCCCGCGATGGAAAGTGGCTGGCCAGCGGTTCTTCCGACCGCGCCGTCCGCGTGTGGGACACCCAGACAGGAAAGATGTACCGCAACCTCGAGGCACATTCCAGCCAGGTGCTGGCCGTGAGCCTCCGCAATGACGCCAGGCGAATCGCAAGCGCCTCCGCCGACAACTCCGTCAAAACATGGGATCTCCAGCGCTCCGATGTGGTCGCCACCTTTGCCACCTTCACCAAGGAGGTCAACTTCCTGCGCTACCTAGGCAGGGGCGACGAGCTGGTCGCGGCCAGTGGCTCCCCGGCCGTGAAGATTCTCAAGGATGCAGGCGGTGAGACGCGGGCGAAAACCGAGGGGTTCGGCCGTTTCGTGACCGCGGGAGCCGCCTCTCAGGACGGCGCCAGCCAGCTAATCGGAGATGCCGCCGGCGTGGTGCGCCTGCTCGACCGGGAGGGGAAAATCGTCGGGGAATGGGCGCGCTAAAAGCTCAGGCTTCGCATGCCGGCAGTTTCTTGCTTAAACGACCTCATGAAAAAACTGTTCCTGTCCGTTGCTGGCCTGGCGGTGCTGTGCGGTAGCTTTGGCGCCGGTTTTTCCTGGCGCGATCAAGAGCAGGCTGAGGTCCGCCAAAAGGCCGCCCTTGCTGCCAGCGCGGCAGGCAAACTTCAGGAGACTCTCGAGGCGTCGCTCGCCGCCCTCACCAAGGAGCGGGACGAGGCGCGCGAGCAGGGGGAGAAGCTTGGAGGCCAGCTCAAGGAGCTCGTGAAAAAATTTGCGGAAAGCGAGGCAAACGCCGCAAAGGCAGCGGCCGCACTGGCACGTGCCACGGCCCAGGCAAAGGCGCAACCCGCTCAGGCCACCAGTGGTAACCCGATGAAATCCATGGCCGAGATGATGAAGACGCCTGGGATGAAAGATGCGGTGATCCAGCAAAACCTCGGCCAGGTGGACATGTTCTACGGGAAGTTGTGCGACCGACTCCAGTTGGATGGTCCAGACAAGCAGGATTTTAAGAATCTCCTCACAGAGCGCATGCGGGCTGAATTGGAGTTGAGCTTCCAGATGATGGGAGGGGATCTCTCGCCTCAGCAGTCTGCTGCCGCAGTGGAAGAGTTAAAAAAGGCCAACGCCGCCAACGACCAGAAAATCCGGGCTTTTCTAAACAACGAAACAGACTACCAGGCCTTTCAAACTTGGGAAAAAACGAAGTCGGACCGGATGATTCTGAACATGGGAATGCCCGCTTTCGCGGGCGCTGGGGAGCCTCTCACCGTTGCGCAGGAAGACCAGCTTGTGGCGGCAATGTCCGCCGCCAGAACGCAGACAAGCACCGTGCCGGACATGTCCAAGCCCGAGAACCTGACCGCGTCGAACCTTGGGCCTCAGATGGCCGAGAAGATTCTTGCCGATTATGACGCCCAAGCGGCCAAGGTCGCGGCGGGTGCCGCCGCCTACCTCAGCCCGGGCCAGGTGGAGGCCCTCAAGGCGCTTCAAAAGCAGCAGCGCGCCCTTCAGGAAATGGGCCTCAAAATGGGCGCCACGATGGTGGGTGGAAAGTAGCCCCACCGGCACACTCCACCGCAAAGGGGCCCTAAAACAGGGCGCCAGCGCTTCCGGTCCCGGCGTGCCCGGAAACGTCAGACCAGCGCTCCGCCTGTGCGTGGCCGTTGGATTGTGACGTTTAAGTAAACTGAAAAGCCACTCGGCACGGCAGACGCGATTTTGTACACCTCGTATGCAATCTTCCGTCCCAACTCCCGCCAACCACTGCAATGCCCGCCCTATGAGCTTCCAAAACTGGTCCTCCATTAGTGACAAAACCCTCGCCATCGTCATGGGAGGGGGAGCCGGCAGCCGCCTTTTTCCGCTCACCAAGGAAAGGTCCAAGCCCGCTGTGCCGCTCGGCGGCAAGTGTCGCATCGTGGACATCGCCGTGAGCAACTGCATCAACAGCGGCCTCCGCGGCATCTACGTGCTCACCCAGTTTAACAGCGTCTCCCTCCACCGCCACATCCAGGCCACCTACAAGTTTGACGTCTTTTCCCACGCCTTCGTGGAAATCCTCGCGGCGCAGCAAACCCCCACTGGCGAGCGCTGGTACCAGGGCACGGCAGACGCGGTCCGGCAGAACCTCCGCGATTTTCTCAACGCGCCCTACGAGCACTTCATCATCCTTTCGGGCGACCAGCTCTACCGGATGGATTTCCGCGACATGCTCAAGCAGCACATCGAGAGTGGTTCCGACCTCACAATCGCCACAACGCCCGTTTCCCGCCGCGACGCCCCGGGCTTCGGAATCATGCATTCGGACGACGAACGCCGGATTTACGAGTTTGTTGAAAAGCCCAAGGAGCCCGCAGTGCTAGAGCCCTTGCGGATGGGCAAGGCCCTGCTCGAAAAGCTCGGCAAGCCGGCGGACGCCGAGCTCTACCAAGCCTCCATGGGCATCTACATCTTCAACCGGCAGGCCCTCGTGGACGCCCTGGACAACCAGTACGTCGACTTCGGCAAGCACGTCATTCCCGAGCAGATCCACAAGGCCAAGGTGTCGGCCTACATCTTCGAAGGGTACTGGGAGGACATCGGCACAATCCGCTCCTTCTTTGATGCAAATCTGGCGCTTGCCCAGACGGTGCCCCCCTTCAACTTTTTTGACTCGGCCGCTCCCATCTACACTCACCCGCGGTTTCTCCCGGCCAGCAAAATCAACTCCGCCCAAATGCGCGAGGCGGTCGTATCCGACGGATGCGTCATCACCGAGGCCACGATCGAACGTGC
This sequence comes from Chthoniobacteraceae bacterium, assembly GCA_947478975.1. Classification (GTDB taxonomy): domain Bacteria; phylum Verrucomicrobiota; class Verrucomicrobiia; order Chthoniobacterales; family Chthoniobacteraceae; genus Chth-196. Next base: position 2,307 of record CANJYI010000210.1, on the reverse strand, counting down.
CGTCATCGGAATCCGGAGCGTGGTCGAAAACGGCAGCATCGTGCGCAACTGCGTGATGATGGGCGCCGACTACTTCGACAACGAACACGCACGGCAGGCAGGCGACCCGGCCCTCGGGGTGGGGCGAAACTGCCGCATCGAGAACGCCATCATCGATAAAAACGCACGCATCGGGGACAACGTGGTGATCAACCCAGCAGGGAAACCCGAGAACTTCGATGGCCCTAACTTCTTCGTCCGGGACGGAATCGTGGTCATTCCCAAAAATGCGGTGATCCCCTCGGGTACCGTCATCTAGGGCGTGTTCACTATGGTGATTTCTTGCTGACTCCAGGGAAAGGGGATTGATCCGCAGATGGCACAGAGTTCACAGATGTACCTGATGGTTTCCTCTTATCTGTGAAATCGGCCAAATCTGCGGATGCCTCTCTGGGTGAGATGGTTGCGCCCCCCCAAGACATCCACAGCTGGCGGCGTGGCCGGACTGTCTGGCAGCGCGAGGGAATCCGGGCTCAAACTGGAGTGTCGGCCGCCAAACGGGGCCGGCCTCTGGTGCATGGACGCACTTATTTTTTCCGCTTCCACCCGCCCTTTTTTTTAGCAGCGGCGGGCTTGGGTTCCGAAAGCAGCAAGTCCAAGCCCGCGCCGCTTTTCAGCTCCCGGATCTGGTCGCGCAAAAGAGCCGCCTTCTCGTACTCCAGGTTCGCCGCGGCGGCCTTCATTTCGTCCTCCAGCTCCTTGAGCGTCTCGCTCAGGCTGAAGCCTTCCGTGCCCGGTTGCGCGCCGGCGCTGCCGCCATTGCTGCGCAAAATTGTGTGCAAGCTCTCCTGCACCGCACGGCGAACGCTCTGCGGCGTGATTCCATGTTTCTCATTGTACGCCTGCTGCCGTGAACGCCGGTACTCGGTGATTTGGAGCAATTGCTGCATGCTCTGGGTGACCGTGTCGGCAAACAGATACACTTCTCCGTTGATATGGCGCGCGGCGCGGCCCGCGGTCTGGATCAGCGAGGTTTGGGAGCGCAAAAAGCCTTCCTTGTCGGCGTCGAGGATACACACCAGCGAAACCTCCGGAAGGTCCAGTCCCTCCCGCAAAAGGTTGATGCCCACGAGCACGTCGAATTCCCCGGCCCGCAGTCCCCGGAGGATCTCCACCCGCTCGATCGTGTCGATGTCGCTGTGCAGATACCGCACCTTCAGCCCCACATCCTTGAGGTACTCGGCCAGATCCTCCGCCGTCCGCTTGGTCAGGGTCGTCACCAAGATCCGCTCGTTGCGTTCCGTCCGCTGGCGGCACAACTCGATGGTTTCGTCTATCTGATCCCCCAGCGGGCGCACCGTGATTTGCGGGTCCAAAAGGCCGGTCGGGCGAATGATCTGCTCGGCGATGAGAACCGCTCCGGGGGTGCTCACATCGAACTGCTCGGCGGGTGCATCGGTGCGCGAGATTTTCACCAACGGCATGCCCTTGCCCTCCTTGAGACCGCCACCGGGCCCGCCCGCACCGGTGAGCATCCCGGTGTTGCCCACGACTGAATTGCGCATCTCAAAACCGCCGGGGGTCGCGCTAATGTAGAGCGCCTGCGTGTTCATTTCCATGAACTCCTCAAAATTCAGCGGCCGGTTGTCCAGCGCGCTCGGAAGGCGGAAGCCGTGTTCCACAAGCGTTGTCTTGCGTACGCGGTCCCCCTCGTACATGCCTCCGATCTGTGGCAACGTCGCGTGCGACTCATCGACCACCACCAGGTAGTCCTTTGGAAAAAAGTCCAGAAGCGTGTAGGGACGGGAACCCGGCGGGCGGCCCGTGAGATGACGCGAATAGTTCTCGATGCCGCTGCAAAACCCCATCTCCTGCATCATCTCCAGATCGTACTCCGTGCGCATCCGGATCCGCTGCGCTTCCAGGAGCTTGCCGTTGGCTTCAAACCACTTGACCCGTTCCTCGAGCTCGACCCTGATCAGCCGCATCGCCGACTGCAACCGCTCTGCCGGAGTCACAAACTGCTTTGCCGGAAACAGCGTGAAAACGGTCAGCTCCCCGTACGCCCGGCCCGTGAGGGGGTCGAACTGGGTGAGCCGCTCCACCTCGTCTCCGAAAAACTCGATGCGCACCGCCACGTCGTCCGCGGAACCCGCCTGCACCTCGACAATGTCCCCCCGCACCCGGAATTTTCCGCGGCCAAAGTCAAAGTCGTTGCGCTCGTAAAGCATCTCCACAAGCTTCGCGAGCAGCACCTCCCGCGAGAGCACCTGACCGGACTTGATGGTCAGGAGCATCTCCAAAAAGTCCATGGGCGAAGCCAGCCCG
>CANJYI010000209.1 GCA_947478975.1 Chthoniobacteraceae bacterium | reverse complement strand
CCACTACACGCACTTGCGCCGAATTTTACTCTGAGAGCCGGTCCGGTTTTGGCGACCGCTCTCTGTAAACTTTTTCATCCTTACCACCAAACTGCGGAACTCGGGCTAAGGCGCTTTTTTTGAAAAGCCTCAGCGCATGCTGGGCACAGGTTCACCACAGGCAACTTCTCATACCAACTCTCAATGAGAATCGGAGTGTTCCCGCCCCGGGCAGGCCACTCGCAGCCCATGGCAACGCCGTGGGTTTGATACGTAATAAAACATTAAGACCTACAAGGGCGTATTCTTTTTTGGGGACGGTTTTCCCCATGGCGTTGTCATGTGCTGAAAGAGAAGTGCCCCTTGCGGGGCGTCAGATTTGCCGAAAATCCGCACGGTTTTTCTGAGTAGGGCGGAACGATTGATGCACGGGGCTCAGATCGCTAATAATTCAGAAAACTCAGATAAGTGGTATCACTGACTCACTCAGCGAACGGGGAGTGATCCGCGGATAAATCTCTGAATCTCAGGTTTATGGATTTTGCTCTCGAGAGCCCGCGAGTTGTCCTTCCCGAAATTGGGTTGAACTGACTGTGAACACGGCCTGAGGCGCCACGCAGCCGGCAGGGGCTGGGCTTCGCTTTTTTTTCACTTTTCTAAAACCTTTCTCCCCCCTCCTCCGTAGCCAAGAACGGAAAGATCCTTCAAACCGGGCCACTCAGACTGGAGACAAAAGGAGCGGATGGTGCCGTTCCGTCTGGGTCGCTCCCGGCGACAAAACATTTCCCTTCCTATGATCGCTATCACTCTGGCCCCGGCGCGGGCATCAGGAACCACACCCACACCCACACCCGGCTCAGCTTGCCCTCCTGCCTCCAGCCCCGCTTCAAAGATTGCCACGGCGGCCCCTCTGCCCGAATCGGCGCGGGTGTGCTGGTTTGAGGACCTTTCCCTTGCTGACATCCCACGCGTCGGAGGGAAAAACGCTTCCCTCGGGGAGCTCACCCAGTCTGCCGCCCAGCTTGGCATCCACGTACCCCCGGGCTTCGCCCTCCCCACCGGCGCCTTCCGCTGGTTCATGCAGGAGGCGGGCCTCGCGCGTGAAATTGAAAAAATCATCGAATCCATCCGCGCAGGCAGTCTGGAAAGCCTGCAAAGGGCGGGTGCCGGGATTCGCAGCGCCATCCTGGGACGCCCGCTACCGGAAGCCTTGGTGCAGGAAATCTCCCTAGCCTACCTCCACCTCTGCCAGCGGGCGGCAGCCTCCGCGAACACCAACCTCCGACAAGGGGTTCCTCCGCAGGACACGCCGCCTCAGGCCCTCATTCCGGTCGCCGTGCGCAGCAGCGCCACGGCCGAGGACCTGCCAGAAGCCAGCTTTGCCGGGGCCCAGGAAAGTTTTCTCAACGTCATCGGGCCGGACGCCGTGGTCGCGGCCTGTCACCAGTGCTTTGCCTCGCTGTACACCGACCGCGCCATCAACTACCGGGCCGAACACGGCTTTGCCGAAGGCTCAGTGCTGCTTTCCGTGGGGGTCCAGGAAATGATCGACCCCTCCCGCGGAGGCTCGGGCGTCCTGTTTACGCTGGACACCGAAACCGGGTCGCGAAACGTGGTGCTCATCAATGCGGTCCGTGGTCTGGGCGAGGCCCTTGTCCAGGGCAGTGTCACCCCGGACGAATACCTCGTGTTCAAACAGGGGCTCCAGTCCGCTCCCTGCCCGGTGCTGCGCAGATCCAGCGCGGCGCCGCCCGCGGGCAAGCCCGGCGCCCAACCCCGGGAATCCGGCCCCGCCGCACCTGCCCTAAGGGTGCCGATGAAGGGAACGGGACCCGTTCCCCTCGTTCTGGACGATGAAACGGTTCTGCAACTGGCTCGGTGGGGCTGTGCCATTGAGGAGCACTACGGCAGGGTTCTTGGGAAGGACACTCCAATGGACGTGGAATGGGCCTGGGCTGGGCCCGGCCACACTCCTGCAATCCTGCAAGCCCGCCCGGAGACGGTGCATGCCACTCGCGCAAAAGCCTCCTGGAAACGCTCCATCCTCACGGGCCAAGGCCGCGAACTGGTGCGGGGCAACAGCATTGGTACAAGCATCGCCCACGGCACCGTCCGCGTCCTGAGGACCCCGGCGGAACTGGGCCAGTTCTGCAAGGGCGACATCCTTGTGGCCGAGAAGACCGATCCGGACTGGGAACCGGTCATGCGTCTGGCCGCCGGAATCGTCACCGAGCGGGGGGGGCGGACCTGCCACGCTGCCATCGTTTCCCGCGAGCTGGGAGTCCCCGCCATCGTCGGCGCAACCGGCGCCACCAAGCAGCTCGCCGCTGGACAAACGGTCACCCTCAGCTGCGCAGCCGGAGAAACGGGCGTTGTCTACGAAGGCCGTCTCCCATTCCGCACCGAGGAGTTCTCGCTCGAGGAGGGAACGCCCACACGCACCCAGCTCCAGCTCAACATTGCGGACCCCGAGCAGGCCTTCCGCCTGGCCCCCCTGCCCGCAAGCGGAGTGGGCCTGATGCGGGAGGAGTTCCTTCTCGCAGGAGAAATCGGCATCCACCCCATGGCGCTGCTCCGGTTCAGCACCCTGCCAACTCCCCTCAGGCAGCAGATCGACGCGCTGACCCTTGGGCAGCCCGACAAGCCCGACTTCTTTGTCACGCGCCTTGCCGAAGGCGTGGGGCGGATTGCGGCGGCCTTTTTTCCGAGGCCGGTGTTGCTTCGTTTCAGCGACCTGAAGTCCAACGAATACGCCCGGCTGGTGGGGGGGACTCTGTTTGAACCACTGGAGGAAAATCCCATGCTTGGGTTCCGGGGCGCCAGCCGGTATTGCCACCCCGAGACACGGGAGGCCTTCTCGCTGGAGTGCGCGGCGGTGGTGCGGGTGCGGGAGAAAATGGGGCTGCACAACCTCCGGGTGATGGTGCCCTTTTGCAGAACCCCGGAGGAAGGGGCCGCAGTACTGACGGAAATGGAGCGCAACGGCCTCAAGCGCGGACAAGACGGGCTGCAGGTGTGGATGATGTGCGAGATACCGAGCAACGTTGTCCTCGCGAAAGATTTCTGCGCGCTCTTTGACGGTTTTTCGATCGGCTCCAACGACCTCACCCAGTTGGTGCTTGGTGTGGACCGTGACTCGGAACGGCTCTCCGCTCTGTTTGACGAACGCAACCCGGCCGTTAAGTCACTCATCGCGCAGTTCATTGCAACAGCCCACGCCCTGGGCAAGCCGGTGGGCATCTGCGGGCAGGCTCCGAGCGACTATCCGGACTTTGCAGAGTTTCTGGTCGGGCTTGGCATCGACAGCATCTCCCTCGACGCCGACGCCTTTCTAAGCGTGCGCGAGTCGGTGCGAAAGGCCGAGGCGCGGTAAGCACCGTCACCCATCGCGACTCAAACGCACATTGAAAAACCGTTTGGAAATGCTCCCTCTTTTAAATGCGGCGGCCTGGCATGGAGATCAGCAGACGCAGGGATCCCCCCCTACCTGAGGGAAGCGAGATATTCCAGAAGGTCAGCCGCCTCCAGTGCAGTGAGGCCCTGAAGCAGACCCTCCGGCATCGCGGAGGTCTTCGAGGCGGTCACTTTCAGGACCTGCGAAGCAGGCACTTTGAGTGGCGTTCCTCCGGGCGTTTTGAGCAAAACTTCCTCAGGAGTGCGGCTCAGAAGGAAGCCCGTATTCGATCCGCCGCCAATGAGCTCCAGCGTGATGAGCTGCCACTGTGCGTCGATGAATTTGGAGGGCTCAAGAATCTGTTCGAGCAGCGCTTCACGGTTCCACTTGATGCCAATACGGTCGAGTGCCGGCCCAAAATCAATCCCGCCTCCCGCAACCTGATGGCAGGCTGCACAGGCCGCTGCAAAAAGGGATTTACCCCGGGAAGCATCGCCCTTGGTTCGGAGGACCACCTCCGGGTTAAAACCGGTGCCCAGCAGCTTGCGCCTCTGCGAAGCGGGAAGAAAACGCTCGAAAAGGTCCCGGCGTACCGGATCAGTGAGGGCACTGCCTTTTGTAATCACGCTTTGGCGGAGTTGCGAAGGCAGAGATCCGTCCACTAGAGCGAGCATCACGCTCAGAGCCCCGCTGCTGGTGGAAAGAAGCGAATCCAGAGCCCCGGCATCACCCTGCAGTAAAGAGGAGAGCTGCTGGCGCTCAATGCTGCGCTGGGACTGAGTCACGGGTGTGGCGTCCTTTGGATCGGCGTTGAGGCTCGCGATCCAGTCGCGCACGACAAGGAGCCCCCGCTCGTCTACGAGGCTCCCGCCAAGGTAGGGCATGTGCCCGCGGCCGCCGGTGGCCATCCGGTAAAGCAGCACGCTCCGCGCCGGATCGCCGCGCGCAATCAGGCGCGCATCCGGCAACCCAAGGTCTCCTTGCACAGGGGTTTCGTTCAAAACCCGCATGTCCTTGTTGGCCGTTTCAATGTTGAGTATCAACGGGACGGCTCCTCCGCCGTTGTACCGATGGCAGGTGGCGCAGTTTGCGTGCAAATAGGAGCGCGCACGCACCTCAATGCGGCCATCCTCCGAATGAGGATCCGTCAACCGGGGCTCCGCTGGAATCAGGCCAGCCGCCACAAGGATATCCGTCTGACGGCCGGGCGCTTCGGCTGTCTTTTTGTCGAGCTGAAGAGTATTGAAGCCAGGTGCAAAATTATTCCACATGGAGTGGCACCGGGCGCATTCGGCGCGGCTAAAAAACCGCCATTGTTCCTCCACCGCCCCGCCAGCGGCCTTACTGTCCTTGACCGTAAAGCTTGCAGAATCACCGCGTGCCGGCACCAGTTCCGCATCTGTCTGCGCAGCGTTCCATCTGTAGCTATAGGTGCCCCACAAGCTTCCGTCATAGTGAAGCAGCTGCGTCTCAATCCGGCGCCGGGTGGCTGGATTTCCTCGTTCCATTTCCAAAGAGTACGTTTTCGCAAGCACCGTCCCCTCAGGGAATTTCCACTGACCGCTCATGGACACCCCTTTGGAGACAGCTGTCACGGCGACTCCAGCGCCATTTGGAAATGCCACCCAACGTTCGGATGTGGCGTGGTCCGCCCAACGTGACGCGTTGATGGAATAGGCAAAGACGCCCGCAGCCGGAATTTGCGCGGCAGTGGAGGTAAAGAGTCCGGTCTCGCTCAGAGTCCGCGGAAAAGCGGATTCGCGGCCTGCTCGCGGATTCCTGCCTAGGCGCCAAATCCCTCCTCCACTGTGATCGCAAATCAGCAACTCCCCATCCGGACCGATTCCGAAGGCGGCTGGCATGAGCGAACTACGGCAAATCTCCCTGTGCTCCAAAACACGGTCCCCGTCGGTTCTGAGCGACCAGAATGTACCCATTTGCCAGTCTCCATAAATGTAGGCCCCGGCCAGCTCTGGAAGCCTCGTGCCGTGATAGAACTCCCCACCCGTGATG
>CANJYI010000208.1 GCA_947478975.1 Chthoniobacteraceae bacterium | reverse complement strand
GCGAAGATCCAGTCCCGTACCGAGGGAATGCCCGTTGCCGAGGGGAAAACGGAGTCGCTGGATGAACCCAAAGGAGTCGGAGGGAACCGCGTACTGGTCGAGGCTGGGCTTTTCGGTGGTGCGGTCCGTCGAGACGCTGGAAAAGAGACTATCGAAGTGGCGTTTCTGGGTGAAGAGGATGCTTTCGAGCGCCCAATCCTGCGGGCCTGCGTCGCGGTTGAGGCGGGCCGAAACATCCAGGGCGTTGCCGGAATTAGTGGTGAGGGGAGTGCCATTGTTGCGCCGCTCCTGCCAGCCTTGAGTGCGCAGGGTCAGGTGCCAGTCGCCTCCCGGGGCGAAGGCCTGGCGCACCCCGGCGTCGAAGGCTTGAGAGCGGGAGGAGGCGCGGACGTCGACCGGGCCGCGCCGGTCACTCCGAATGACGGGATACCCAGCGAAGTCGGTTTCCTGGATTCCACCGAAGACGCGTGTCCGGCCAGAGGCTGTGTCCTGGGCGAAGGCGAGGGCGCTCTGGTGGCGGAGAAGATCTCCTGCGGACGCTTCGAGAAAGGCAAAGGGCGCCTCATTGAGAAAGCGGGAGTCGAGTGCAATGACGCCGCCGAGGGAGGCGGTTCCCCAAGGGCTCACTCCGGCCTGCGGGACGAGACGCACTCCGGAAAGGCTGCTCGGAAGGAAGCGGTTCCACGCCACCCAGCCGCCGAAGGGGTCGTTCATGGGGATTCCATCGAGCAGAACCAGTGAGCGACTGGCTCCGTTGGGGCCTACGTTCCCCAAACTCACCCCTTGGGTGGTGGGGTGGGCCGTGGTGCTGTCCGAGCGCCGAAACAGGCGGAATCCCGGCACCGATCTAAGGATTCCATCCAGCGAAAGGGAGGGGGCGTGCCGAAGGGTTTCGCCTTCTAAAAGCACTTCAACGGCCGGAGTGCTCAATGCCGTGTTGGAAAAGGGGGCCGCTTGGATCTCAATTTCCGCAAGTCGGCCGACTTCTTCGGCCTGAGCGCGAACAGTGAGCCCGATGGCAGCAGCTCCCAGCCAGATTTTGAATGCCGCGCATTTGAAGCGGTCGAGTCGGAGAGAGGGGGCGTTCAAAATGTTCCGTGTGGGGCGAATGTGAGGGGTCTGGTCTTATTCTGTCTGCCTCAGACCACTGTGGCGGGGGGCCAGAGGAAGGATCCCTAGGACGCAAGTTTCATAACGCACCCCGCGATAAAACAGCGAGAACTGGGTTTGTTTCTGCTTCAGAAAAGCGGTTGCTATGAAACGGGGGATCGAGGACAGGCCAGGCTGGGGGGACTGGAACTTCCTTGCAGAGGTCAGCGCAGAGGGGACACTTCGGGACCTGCGGCCGCACGGGTAAGAAAGAGCGCTGGCGCAATCGAGGTCGCTTTTTTGTACCGCTGTTCGAATTCCTCCATGGCCGCCTCGGATTGAGACTTTTCAATGAGCGCAACCACGCAACCGCCAAAGCCCCCTCCGGTCATTCTGCAGCCGTACACTCCTGGAATCCTTCGGGCCAGTTCCACGAGTGTGTCGAGTTCTGGGCAGCTGACTTGGTAATCCGCCGCCAGTGACTCATGGCTTGCGTACATCAGGCGGCCGGCGCCCTCCCAATCGGAGTTCTTAAGCGCTGCCACAAAGCGGAGGGTTCTTTCGTTTTCCGAGACGACATGCTTTACGCGGCTTTGCAGCAATTCGGGCAGGGACGAGCCCTTTGTCTGCCAGAGGCTGCTGGAAACGTCCCGGAGAGAGGCCACCTCCAGCCAGCTTGCGGCAGCCGCGCATTCGGCCCGGCGTTTCGCGTATTCCCCGTCTGCCAAGGCGTGTTTGACGCCGCTGTTGACGACCAGAATGGCGAGGGAGGCGCTGTTGAGTTCCACGTGGGTCATCTGCTGGGAATTACAGTCCAGAAGGAGCGCCTGATCGGTACGCGCAAAGGTGATCGCAAACTGGTCCATGATTCCGCATGGCACCCCTGCAAATTCCTGCTCGGCCCGTTGGCAGAGGAGTGCCCTGTCGACGGCGGGGAGTGTCCTCTGGCAAAGGGCTTCGATGGCAGTGGCGGTTGCAATTTCGAGCGCGGCGCTGCTGCTGAGCCCGCCCCCTGCAGGGAGGTCTGCCGTGATGTCTGCTTCAAAGCCGGGGATTTTCCACCCGAGCTTGAGGTATTCTGAGAGGACGCCTTCCGCATACCGCCCCCAGGGGATGAGTCCGGGGTGGATGGGACTGGCAAGGTCGACGCGTACCGACTCCTTTTGACTTTGGCTGCGCAAAAGTGCCAGCCGATCGCTTCGGCGGCGGACGTGCATTTGGATTCCCCGTTCAATGGCGATGGGAAGCACCCAGCCTTGGTTGTAGTCGGTGTGTTCGCCGATCAGATTGACGCGTCCGGGGGCGCTGACTTGAAAGTCCGCCCCAGTTACTGAGGCGGGAGCGAGGGCTGAAATCAAATTCATAAGAGGAGTGGGCTTCTGCCGGGGAGGGGTCCCGTATTTCATCGAGGCACGCCCAAAATCATGATGATGAGCGGGGGGAAGGAAACGCGGGCGGGGGAGAGGAGCCCGCCCTTTTCTGGCTCCCAAACCGTCTGGTTCTGTGTTGAGGTGGCTTTATGAAACCCCTAGATGAGGCTTTGCTCTACGGTATTTTAGACCTTGGTTATGTCGATCCTTCCGATTTGGAGCGAGTGACTGCCGCGTTGCTCGACGGCGGCGTGGATATTTTGCAACTCCGCGCCAAGGGCGCCGATGAGGAGTTGATCGAGGCGTATGCCCGGCGAGTCATCGGCCTGACAGAGGCAGCGGGCGTGCCGCTTATCTTGAATGATCACCCCCAGCTCGTGCCCTCAATTGGTGCGCAGGGCGCCCATGTTGGGCAGGAGGATTTCTCCGTGGACGACGCCCGTTGGAGGGCGGGCAGGGCGCTGGCGGGGGAGGTCGTGCTCCCGATCATCGGCAAGTCGACCCATTCGGTCCAACAGGCGGCCGCCGCCATGGAGGCCGGTGCTGATTACATCGGCTTTGGTCCTCTCTACGCGACCCCAACAAAACCAGGAAAGGCTGCGATCGGCCTGCAGGAGATCGCCCAAGTACAGGCCGCGGCCACCAAACCCGTCTTCTGCATCGGGGGAATCAAGCGTGAAAACCTCGAAGCCGTCTTGGATGCCGGTGCCAAACGCGTGGTCATCGTTTCCCAGATGCTGGGGTCTGTAGACATCGCGCGGTACGCCAGTGAAGTGCGCGCAATTCTTGCGGCCCGGAGGTAGGTGTTCAAGACAAGCCCCCCCGGCGTTTCCGACCTGCGCCGACGGGTTATTCTCCGTTAAGAAAGGCGAGCGCCTTGTCGTAACTGCAACGCTCTAGAAAATGGCGCAGTTGAGGATCCACAGGCGGGGGCAGGGCGGCTCCAAGCAGTTCGATCCGCTCTGAGACCGCCTTGAGGGCGTTTAAGTGGCCGGACGCGTCCCTGGCAAACCAGCCACGGTCACCGATGACTGCGAGCCTCTCTTTGAGGGCTTCGGCGAGGGCGGCCGTTGCAGGGTTTTGCGCTTGAGTCGGAGTGGGCATGTGAAAGTGAGGCAGGCGTCCGAGGTCGTCGGCTATTTTCTGCGCAGCGAAGCGGCGATGCCCAATGCTTCCGACCTGAGTTGGCGCTCCGCTTCAAGCCAGTCTTCCTCGGAGTCGCCACAGCGCCCCAGCGACCGGCGGTGTTCCCCGATGAAATACGCCCTGACTGAAATCTCCTCCATGCAAAGAGACGCATTCAGGGCGCTTTGTTCGGCTGTCGCCGGTGCCTCCGTCTGGACGGCTGATGCTTTACGGCGGGGCGCCTTTTTAACGGGTTCAAGGGTACCATCGGCAGCCAGCTTGGCAGCGGCAGGTTTTCTGACGCGCTTGGGTTTTGCCTCCCCCTCGGCGGCGGTTTCTGGAACGACTGTCTCCGATTTATTCGTAGGCATAACAACGGGCTGGTTGGAATTGTTGGCTCTCGGTTAAATCGCGGAGGGGATCCTCCACTCGGACGGGGGAGTCGGGGCGTCCTAAGGCACAGGCTAGATCAGAAACCAATCTGAGTCCAAGAAAAGTCGAGGTGGTGGGGGGCGCCTGAATTTGTTTGTCCGGCGGCGGAGGCGGGCTGGGAGCAGGCACAAAAAAAGGCACAAAAAACCGACCCCTTTTTGGAGGGGCCGGCTTTTTGGACAACCACTAGATTAAACGGACCGCCCGAGGGCGGGCTGTTGTACTAGGAGGGAGTTTGGAACCTGAACTTGGCTTTCGCACGCTTGGCATTCGCCTTCGCTTTGCGTTTTGTCTTCTGAGTTGGTGTCTCAAAAGCACGGAGACGGCGCACTTCTTCCATGATCCCTTCGCTTTCAATCTTAGATTTCAAGCGTTTCAGGGCTCTATCAATGGGCTCTCCCTTGCGGACTGCTACTTCTGGCATAATAAATTACTTCCCTCCTTTCTCTCGAGGCTTCGAACCCTCCTTTCGAGGAGGGGAATGTGAAATCTAGGGCCCCGGCTGACCTGCTGTCAACCCCACTTCGGTAATAATCAGCTGCCGCCTCCACCCACCTCCGTTCTCAGCTCTCTGGCGGCTGGCCTCCGTTGACGGCCGCTTCCAAAATGCTAATGATAGGACTGCGCTCGTGCGCCCTCCGCCCTTTTTTCCCATGCTTAAACTCGATTTCGCCGCCGCCGTGGATCTGATTGTCGAAAAAGACTCCAGATTTGACAAGGACGCCTATTTCTTTCTGAAGGACGTTCTGGAATACACAGCGGGCGAAGGAAAAAAGCAGCGGGAAACGCGAAGCCGCCATGTGACTGGTCAGCAGCTGCTCGAGGGGGTGCGCAAGGTCGCCCTCGCTCAGTTCGGGCCGATGGTTTTGACGGTTTTCGACGCCTGGGGCATCAAGCGGGGAGAGGACTTTGGAGAGATGGTCTACAGCCTGATTGGAGCTGGATTTTTCCGGAAGTCGCCACAGGACTCCCCCGAGGATTTTTCAGGCGGATATTCCTTTCACGAGGCGTTCGTCGTTCCCTTCCAGCCTTCCTCCCTCCCGGCACAAAAAGCACCTCGTCCGCGGCGTAGGGAAACGAAGGTGATTTAGGAAAGCAGGCTGTCCGGGCAGCGCGCTCCAATCAGGGGCTTGGTGCGGTCGAGCCCCCCTCTTATCTTGCCGCCCTGATGTCTGTGACCGTGGGCTCTCCCAGCGGAGCCGAACTGGCACCCAGGTCGATTCCCGCGATAGAGTTGCCGTTGGTTTTGATCGTCCGCAGATCCGTCCCGGCAATACTACCTCCAGAGGTCTTCATCGTCCGAAGGTCCGTGCCGGAGACGCTGCCCGAGGAGGTGTCCATGGAGCGGAAGTCCGTGCCTGCGATGGAGCCGCCGCTGATGTTGATGGCG
>CANJYI010000207.1 GCA_947478975.1 Chthoniobacteraceae bacterium | reverse complement strand
GGTGGTCAGCGTCGACGAGAAACAGCGCACATTGTACGCGTTCCGCGCCGCCGCAAGCCGCGTGGAGGCGCGTAAAAGCGATCTCGCCGCCGCCGGCGCGCTGCTTTCCCGGGCCCGCGTACAGCGGGACCTGTTGCTGGTCCGCGCGCCCCGCGACGGCACCGTTCTGCAGCTCAACGTCAGGCCCGGGGAGTACGCCGTCCCGGGCGCCATCGAGTACAGCATGCTGCTGGGCCGAACCAAGGAACTTCAGCTTCGCGCGGATGTGGATGAGGACAACGCGCCCCGGGTCAAGGCGGGATGCCAGGCCATCGCCTTCATCAAGGGTGTGCGCCACGACCCGGTGCCCCTGCGCTTCGTACGCATTGAGCCGTACATCCTTCCGAAGCGGTCGCTGACCGGCGAGAGCGGCGAGCGGGTGGACACGCGCGTCTTACAGGTGATCTTCCGGTTCGACCGCACCAGCGTGCCCGTCTACGTCGGACAGCAGATGGACGTCTTTCTCAACGCGGAATAGCACGTCCGGACAGATTGTTGCCTCCTTGTGTCCGCCGATTTCGATGGCTTGCCACACGCGCGGGTGAGAAACTTTCCGCCCGAACCGGCCCCCCACACATGCCCCACCCCCTTGAGTATCGCACAGCGCTCGCCGCGCTGGTACTGTTCTGCACGCTCGGAAATGTCGGCGCGCAAATCCCTGAGCCACGCCTGAATGTGCTTAGCTCCCAGGGCACCCGCAGCGGCGGGACCATTCAAGTCTCCCTCACCGGGATCGATCTCGAGGAGTCGATCCTGCGCTTCTCCCACCCCGGCATCTCGGCGGTGCGCGACGCCCAGAAACCCCTCAACTTTGCGGTCTCGGTGGCTGCAGACGTGCCAGCCGGACTGTATGATGTGCGTGCTGCAGGTCTCCATGGAGTGACCAATCCCCGCCGGTTTGAGGTCGGTGCGCTCCCGGAGGTAGAGGCCTCCTCCAAGGCGCTTACCAGGGAACTGAGTCAGGAGGTGGCCGCCCCCTGTGTCGTGAGCGGCACCGCTCTCAAGCAAGCCGTCCAGTGGTTCAAGCTCAAGGCCGCCGCAAACCAAGAGCTTGTCTTTGACTGTCACGCCGCCTTGCTCGATTCCCGGATGGAGCCCCAGTTGGTACTCTATGATGAACAGGGGCGCGAATTGGCACGTTCCCGGAACCGGCCCCTTCGCTGGAAACCTTCCGCCGAGGAGACGCTCCATCTCGCCCTGCGCGACTTTATCAGTAACGGCGGTCCGGAACACTTTTACAGGCTCTACATCGGCCAACCGGAAGCACTGCCCCGTGCCGCAATGAAGCAGCCCCTGGTTTTCTGGGAGCCCGCCGCCGGTGCTCTCCCGGAGGTGGAGCCCAATGATTTGGAACGCGCCCAGAAGGCCGCGCTGCCGCTCGCAATCCGGGGGACCTTCTCCCCCGCGAAGGATGTGGACGTCTTTGAGTTTGAAGCCAAGAAGGGTGAGACATGGTGGGTCGAGTGCCTCTCCCAGCGTCTCGGCGCACCCACCCAGCCGCGTGTCGTGCTGGAACGGGTCCTCAGGACGCCGGATGGAAAAACAACCATATCAGACTCTTCTGAGATAAAGCCTGCGCCCCTGCTCCCCGGGGATCCCGATTTCAACGGCCACCACTTTGACCCGGTCGGTCCTTTTACTGCCAAGGAGGACGGGCTTTACAGGGCTGTTCTCCGCGATCTGAACAACACGGCGCAGTCCGGCCCGGCACGGCCCTACGTTCTTGAGATTCGAAAAGCTGTCGCGGACTTTGCGTTGGTCGCGTGCGTGCTGCCGCCGATCCCAAACAAGGCATTTGTGACCTTTACCGGCCCCCTGATTACGGTGCGAGCCGCGAACATCCGCCCCAACCAGATGCTGCCCTTGCGCGTCTTGGTGGTGCGCCGCGACGGCTTTGAGGGGGAGATCCACCTCAGCGCCGAAGGGCTTCCCCCGGGGCTCTCTGCCGCGCCCTCTGTGATCGGACCAAAGCAGACGGAGGGCACGCTCCTGCTTGCCGCCGCGCCGGACGCTGCGCCGTGGACCGGGCCGCTCAAGCTGAGCGGACGCGCGCAAGTCGGCGACGCCTCGCTGGTGCGGCTCGCGTCGACCACGACACCGCTATGGGAGAGCAGCGCCACCGAATTTGTAGAACCACCCAGGAGTAGGATTGCCGCGGAAATGACTGTCGCAGTCGTGGGGGACGCGCCCTTTCCGAGTGTGGTTCACGCCGCGCAGCCGACGGCTGAGACCACCGTTTCCGGGAAGGTGAAGATCGGGCTCAAGGTGGAGCGGCACGCTTCGGCCGGTCCGGGTGTGGCTCTGAAATTCAAGCCGCTTGGAATTCCCGGCCTCGACAAGGCGAAGGACATTGAAGTCCCGGCCAAGGAGGGCGTGGCCGAATACGAACTCGACCTTGCGCCGCTCAAGCTTGCGCCCGGAGCCTACACTGTATGGTTTCGGGGAGAGGAAAAAACAAAGCGCATGGTGAAGGGGAAGGAAATGGACGCCACCTTGGTGCTTTGTTCTAACCCGATCATCTTGAATGTGAAGGAGCCAGCCAAGCCATGAGCCGTAGACACCGCACCCCAGCCATCCTTGCAGCCCTGCTCCTGCTTCGGGGCGGACTAGACGCCCAGTTGCTCGCGGCCCCGCTCTCCTTTGCCACAGACATCCAGCCTCTGCTGGAACAGAGCTGCCTGCCCTGCCACAACGCAACCAAGGCAGAGGGCGGCCTCATTTTGGAAAGCCCAAAAGACATGCTCGAAGGCGGGGACGCCGGAGCCGCCTTGAAACCCAAACAGGCTCGGGAAAGCCTGCTCTTCCTTACGGCAGCCCATCTCAAAAAACCGTTCATGCCGCCCGAGGCCAACAAGGCCAAGGCTCCTGCCCTGACAAAACCTGAACTCGAACTCTTGGAGCGCTGGATTCAAGAGGGCGCGAAGGGGCTTGCCAAACTAAAGGAGCCGGTGGCGTGGAAAGAAATGCCCGCGCGGGTGTCGGGCGTGGGGGCGGTCGCCCTCAGTCCAGAGGGCCAGTTTGCGGCGGTGGCCAGAGGCAACAGAGTTTCAATCTACGACCTGCTCATCGGCAACAAGGTCGCGTCCTTTACTCCGCATCCGGATCTGGTCGGGGCGCTCGCCTTCAGCCCGGATGGGAGCCTGCTGGCCACCGGGAGCCGCGGCGAGGCAAAGCTGTGGAAGCGGGTATTTGACGAGAAGGCGCGGATTCCCGAGTCCGTTGCGGGAGCATCTGTAACCAGCCCGGACGGGGCGTACACAGCCGCAATGGAACAGGATGGCGTTCTCCGATTGAAGGAGGTCAAGGGCGGCAAGGAGCTCGCAAAACTGGGTGCCGACTACGCCTTGGTTGCCGCCAAGGCAGCGCGGGAGCTTGAATTTGCGGGGGCGAAGTTCGAGGTCTCTTTTCTTGAAGGCGAACTGAAGACGCTTGGTGAGAAGGTCACCAAGCTCACTGCCGATCTTGCAGCGGCGGAGAAAGCGCGCACCGAGCTCCAGCCCAAAAGGGCTGGCTTGGAGAAGGCGCTTGCGGACGCGCTGCAGCAGAAGGAGCGTCTCATGCTGGAAAGGGATGCCCTCGAGGATGCCTTTACCGACGCCAGCCGCACTCTTGAGAAGGCAGAGGAGGCAAGGGCCGCTGCTGCTTCGAGCCTCACGAGCGCCTCCTCCTCCCTTCAGAAGGCGGGACAGGAAACCAAGGCGGCGGCGGAGGCGACCCTCGGCGAGGCAAAGGCCGCCTCTGAAAAGGCGGTTGAGCAGCACAAGGCAGCCGACACCGTTGCGAAAGCCGCCAAGGAAAAGCGGGAAACGAAGCAGAAGGAATACACCGAGGCAATCAAGGCGCACGGCATCGCCGCGGGTGCCGTCTCTAGCGCCACGACCTTGGATCGCAACGCAAAGAACTATGCCGAGGTTCTGATCCAATCCACTGCAGAGAAGGTGGCGCAAATGGCTGCTGCCGAGAAGGCCAGGGTCGCCCTCAAGGCCGTGGAGGTGGAGGTGGCCGGCGCCTCGGAGAAGGTCGCAAGCGCCCGCCTTCCCGCAGTAGAAGGATTTGCCTTCAGCGCCGACGGCGCGATTTTGTTCACAAAACATTCCGAAGGCGTCCTCAAGGCGTGGAGCGGCAAAACCGGCAGACCCCTCCTCAGCCCCGACACCCAGCCGCGCTGGGAACTGGTGCGCACCATTGGCGATTCTACAAAGGTCGAGACCCCCCTCGCCAACCGCGTCAACGCACTCGCGTTTTCTCCCGATGGCCGCTGGTTAGCCACGGCGGCCGGCGAACCTTCCCGTAGTGGACAGATCAAAGTCTGGGCAACGGATTCGGGTTCCTTGGTGCGGGAGTTTGTGAAGCCACACAAAGACACCGTTCTGGCGCTCGATTTTTCCCGGGATGGAAAGTGGCTAGCCAGCGGCTCTTCGGACCGTGCCGTCCGCGTGTGGGAGACCCAGACAGGAAAGATGTACCGCAACCTCGAAGCCCATTCCAGCCAGGTGCTGGCCGTCAGTCTCCGCAATGATGGCAGGCGAATCGCAAGCGCCTCCGCCGACAATTCCGTCAAAACATGGGACATTCAGCGCTCCGATGTTGTCGCGACCTTCGCGACCTTTACCAAGGAGGTGAATTTCCTGCGCTATCTGGGCAGGGGCGACGAACTAGTCGCGGCCAGTGGCTCCCCGGCTGTAAAGATTCTCAAGGATGCAGGCGGTGAGACGCGGGCGAAAACCGAGGGGTTCGGCCGTTTCGTGACCGCGGGAGCGGCCTCTCAGGACGGCGCCAGCCAGCTGATCGGAGACGCCGCGGGCGTGGTGCGCCTGCTCGATCGGGAGGGGAAAATCATCGGAGACTGGGCGCGCTAAAAGTTCAGGCTTCGCATTCCGGCGGTTTCTTACTTAAACGATTTCATGAAAAAGCTGTTTCTGTTCGTTGCCGGCCTGGCGGTGCTGTGCGGTAGCTTTGGCGCCGGTTTTTCTTGGCGCGATCAAGGGCAGGCAGAGGTCCGGCAGAAGGCCGCCAGTGCTGCCAGCGCGGCGGGGAAGCTTCAGGAGACTCTCGAGGCATCGGTCGCCGCCCTCACCAAGGAGCGGGACGAGGCGCGAGAGCAGGGGGAGAAGCTTGAAGGCCAGCTCAAGGAGCTCGTGAAAAAAATTGCGGAGGGCGAGGCAAACGCTGCAAAGGGAGCAGCCGCGCTGGCCCGCGCTACGGCCCAGGCAAAGGCGCAACCCGCTCAGGCCACCAGTGGTAACCCGATGAAATCCATGGCCGAGATGATGAAGACGCCCGGGATGAAAGATGCGGTGATCCAGCAAAACCTCGGCCAGGTGGACATGTTCTACGGGAAGTTGTGCGACCGACTCCAGTTGGATGGTCC
>CANJYI010000206.1 GCA_947478975.1 Chthoniobacteraceae bacterium | reverse complement strand
GGTGAAACGTGCGCTTGAGCGAATTCTCTGCGATTAAAAAGTCGTCGACAAAAAGTTGTCTTCCGGAAAAAATCGGCACGCTTTGGGGCGGGTTTTGCAGGTAGGGAACCGGCATCGGTTCCATGGACGCCACTTCCGCTGCCGTGCGCTGCGGGGGCCATGGGGAGGGCAACACGATGCCATTGGGGAGCGTCTCCGCGAAAGCCAGGGAAGCCATGACGCCCGCGGTTCCAAGGGAGAGAACGCGCACCATAAACAGGTTAACCTTGGAGCGCGAAACAGTGCAGGGGAGAGGTGTTCGGAAGGTACTGGCCGTCCTTCGTTAAGGGTTTTCCGTTTCCGTTGCTACCCTTGCTGGTGCAGGCCACGATGGCAAGCTTGCCAGTCGGATCCACCGCCACGGACTGACAGTTCGCCAGGGACGGATCGCTGAAGAAGGGCTCCTTCGCGCCCTCGTTGAAAAAAATCAGCCTGCCCATCCCGGGTTGCCCACTCAAGGCGCCCAGATGGAAGCCGGCCGGATGGCGCGCGATGTCCAAAATAAAACCATCCTTTGCCGCCCCGATTTTGACGGACTCGCGCGCCTTGCCACTGGAAAGATCCACCTCCACCCACAAGGGGGCGCCTTCGACAAAGCCGCCGGAGGAGGGTTTGCTGCCCACGGCCACCAACGTCGCATCGTCCTTGGCGAAACGCAGTTGCCGCAACCCTGTGACCTCCTGCATTCGAGATAGCAGGAAAAATTCGGCGAGTGCCACGCGGCTTTGCTGCTTGAGCGTTTCAGCCTCGGCAAGGATCAGGTTGCAGTGAAGATCGGAGCAGGCCACGCGTTTGCCGTCATTGCTAAATGCGACGCAGTAAACTTCCTCTGCGTGATGAACTTCAGTGATCTTTTTGCCGTCCCGTGCATCCCAAAGTCGCACCCAGCCGTCACGGGAACACGAGACAACGCGCGTGCCGTCGGGAGAAAGCGCCACCTGGCGCACCCAGCCGTCGTGGGCGGCGTCGACGCGCCAGCGCACCGCAAGTTCCTCTTTGCAGGCGTCCCACGCAACGATTCCGCCCCAGGAGTCGGCCGCCACAGCCCCGTCCCCCGTGTCGTGGACGGCGAGCGCCTGCACCCAGCCTTTAAAGCCCTCCACAGGAGCAAGCTCCTGCAGTGTGCACACTTCGCTGCTTTTCTTCTTGGACGCAGCGGCCTTGGGATCCCCGCTGGGAGCGGGTTCCGCGACACTCACTCGCCAGCGCCTGACACGCGAGTCCATCGCCGCTCCCAGAAGGAAGGAACCACAGGAGCTAAAACGCAGCGAGAAGATCTGTGTGTCCGTCTGGACCACATTCAGGGGCAATGCTTTGTGCCCGTTCTTGGTCTGTCCCTCGTTCATGCCAGGGCCTCCTTGATCGGTTTCATTTCCTCGTGCGCAAGCGGGAGGGGCTGTCCTTTGTGTTTGAATTCCACAGTGCTCGAGTCAATGCCGAGCGCCGAAAACCACGTGTGAAAGACCGATCCGATGTCATAGCCCTCACTGGTGACCTCGGTCCCTTTGGCATCGGTGGCGCCGATTAACGCCCCGCGTTGAATGCCGCAGCCGGCCATCGCCATGCTCCAGGCATTCGGCCAGTGATCCCGTCCGGCATGGCCGTTGATGCGCGGGGTGCGTCCAAATTCGCTCATGGCAATGACCAGCGTGCGATCCAGGAGGCCGCTTGCAGCGAGATCTTCGAGGATGGAAGCGAAGGCGGCGTCGAATTTTGGAACCAGAGAGGCGTGGCTGTTGAAGTTATCCCCGTGGGAATCCCACCCCATGCTGGCGACTTTGACAAAGCGCACGCCCGCTTCGAGCATGTTGCGTGCGATCAGCATGTGACGGCCAATCTCCGAACCGCCATAACGTTCGATGTCGCGCGTGGGCAGGTGGGAGGTGTCAAAAATATCGGAGCGCTTCATTAACTCGCGAGCCGTGTCAAAGGCGTAGGAGCTCGCTTCGGTGACTGTGGGGCGGTGCTGCGCTGCGTACCTTTTGTTGAGGAGTTCTCTGAGTGCATTCCGTTCCTCATCAGCGCTTTCTGTGAGAGAAGGGTGGCGCAGCAGGTCTTCCGGCGGCTTCCCCTCGCCAAAGGCGAGGGAACCGTAGGCCGGCCCGAGGAAGCCGGCGTCCTCGGCCCGGAACCCGCCGCGCCCCTCCTTAATGACCACATAGGGAGGCAGGTTGGAGGATGTCGGTCCCATCAACTTCGCAACCGAGGAACCGAAAAACGGATAAACGACACCGCGGTTTTTCGGATCCCCTCGTTGAATGCGCGGCACGCCGGAGGAGTGGTCCGGATCCTTGGTGCAAAGACTGCGCACTACGCAAAGGCGATGCATTTGCTTGGCGATGCGCGGCATCAGTTCGCTCACATGGGTGCCGGGCACCGAGGTTGGAATGGAACGATACGGTCCGCCGAAGAGGGTGTTGGGCTTCGGATCCCAGCTTTCCAACTGGCTCATGCCACCATCTAGCCACACGAAGAGCACTTGCTTTTCCTCCGCCTTCAGAGCTTCCGCAGCCTCCACGGAAAACAGCCCGCCCAGGCCTCCGAGTGCCAGGGCCCCTGCGGAACGGCCCAGAAACTGCCTTCGCGACAGTTGATGTTCGGCGACATTACAAAGGGGAGAGTTCATGGCGTTAGTGGTTGGTAAAGAACTCCGTGGACGCAAGCATCGCCCAAAGGAACTCGGCGTTCGCCTGCGTTTTGTCCTCGGCTTTTCCGAGATGCCTTGCCAGCAGTTCCGTCTCCTCGGGAGCCGGCTTCCGGGTGAACACCGATAGATAAAGCTCTTCCGCGATGGCCTGCGGCGAGCCCAGCGCCGCCGCGCGTTCCAGAAGATTGCCCGTGCGCGCCTTGAGTGCCCATAACACCGTTTCGTTGTTTCGCAAAAACAAGGCTCCACGCAGCGAAGGATTCACCCGCAGTTCAGGTTCTTTCGGCGCGTTTGCAAACGCATTGGTGAAGGATGCCTTGACCGTCTTCCACACCAAGGGCTTCTCTGCGAGTCCTTCCCACTCGCGGGTGAGTGCCACGCGCTCAAACTCTCCGGTAGCCTCCAGGAATGCGCGGGCAAACTGTTCAGCCGAAACGGGACGCTCCATTGCCATCGCAAACGTTTCTTCCGAAGGCGCCTCCTTCATTGCCCCCAACCGGCCCGAACGCTGATAGGTCTTCGTGTTCACCAACTCGCGCACCAGCCACTTTAAGTCAAACCCCTGCTTCACCAACGCCGCGCTCAAGTCCTCCAAAAGCTCCGGATGTGAGGCCGGATTGTCCGAGTGCACCAGGTCCAGCGGTTCCACCAATCCGCGCCCCATAAACTGCCACCACAACCGGTTGGCGATATTCTTGGCAAAATACGGGTTTTCCACAGAAGCAATGCCCTCTGCCAAAGAGGAGACAGGACTGAACTTGGGAATCCCGCCCTGCTTGGTTTTTTTGTCAGGCGCCACCTGCCAGCGTTCCGCTTCGGGGAGTTCGGGAACGGAAAACTCCTTTCCAAAGGGAACCCTTGGTCCGGTGGCTCCTTTGACTCCGGACAAAACAGACGTAAATTCGTACTTTTCGGTGACCAGTCCTTCACTGAACCACTTCACTTTGGTGGCGCCGGCGGGTTCGTTGAGTTTGATGTTCTGGT
The DNA here is from genome assembly GCA_947478975.1 of Chthoniobacteraceae bacterium. Lineage (GTDB taxonomy): Bacteria > Verrucomicrobiota > Verrucomicrobiia > Chthoniobacterales > Chthoniobacteraceae > Chth-196. Next base: position 1,744 of record CANJYI010000206.1, on the reverse strand, counting down.
AGGCCACAAACAGGCCGTTGAACTCCTGCTGTTTGTAGTCCCCCACCGACGGATGTTTGTGGCACTGGCAGCATTGCAAGTCCACCCCCATGAAAAGCCTCCCCACATCCCGCGTCAGCCCCGGATAATCCGTTTGTTGCGAGCCCACTTTCTCCAGCCGGCGGGTGATGAAAAAGCCGGCGCTTCGTCTCGCCTCATTCTGAAAGTCGGGCGCGAGGATTTCCCGAGCCATCACATGCCACGGTTTGTTTTCCTCAAAAGCCGCAGTGAGATATTTCATCCAGCCTTCGTCCTCCCCCGAACGCTCCATGAGTTGCACATGAAACGCCTCCGCCATGCGCACCGGATACCGGGGGTCGGCCAGAAGTCGCTCGATGAGGGCCGTCCGCTTCCCGGGCGACGGATCCTTCAAAAACTGGCGCGTTTCCTGAGCGCTGGGAATCGTGCCCACGAGATCCAGCCAAATACGCCGCAAAAATTCGGCGTCCTCACTCGCGGGCGCCATTGAAACCTGCCTGGAGCGCGCTTTTTCGTCGATCCGCAGGTCGATTTGATCCCGAAGTTCATCCGCCCAGGCCGTTCCCACAGCCAGGCAGAACAGGGCGATGGCTGGAAGGATTGGTTGCCTCGTGAAGTTTAAGCGGGGGAGGGACATGGCAAATCCTACGACTTAGAGTGGGCAGTCTGCATGTAGATAACTGAACCGCCTGAATTTCATTAGGTTCAATTCCTGAATGATCCCAAAACATGAACGGAATAGGTTTCCTTCTCAATGACCTTATTAGCCTTTGCCTTACTGGCTTCTCTTTCGGCTCGTGGTGTTCTAAAGCAGATGAAATCGCAAAGTTTTTAAGAAACTTCAATCTGCGTTCCCCCGTCCCTCCAGAGATTCGGTTTTTGGGATGTTTCAACTTTCTCGGTGTCTTGATGGCCCGGCAGCGCGCGCGGGTGAGGGCCCGCGGAGGGGGGAAGGGATCTCAAGGAGGGGATTCAGGAAGATAAAGACCTTTTTTTTTGCTCCCGAGCCAATCCCCTTTCAACCTAGGGGAGTGATAGAAAGGATAGGCATTTGCTTTTTGCCCCCCGGCACGATTTTTTCAGCCTGGACGCGGGAGCGTTAAGCGGTCAAATTTGGAAACGAGACCGCCCTTTTCTGAAACGCTCGTTTCCACTTTCGGGGTCATCCGGTGCCGCATGGTTCGCTATTTGGGGAGGGCTCTGTAATCAGCGTTGGGATCCCTCTTTTTCCACATCAAACAAGGCCTTGAAGTAATCATAGGTCGGCACACGCGAACCGTCCGGACGGATGAGCCAGTTTCCGACACATTGCTCCGCAGTCGCCATTACACCCGGAGGGAGTCCCTTTCCCTCGTATTTACCGCCCATGCGCAAATCGTTGTCATAAACCTGCCAGTGGATCATGTAGCGCACCCCGGCGCGCAATGCCGCGTCTACCATGCGATGGAGGGCATAGAAGGCTGCGCCTGACGTGTCGCCGTTGTAGACTGGATAGTTCTTTTGAATCTTTTCAAAGTCGCTCTCTTGGGCGCCAAACTCTCCAAGCATCAGGTTGTTCTCGCCCAGAATGCCGTCGTGCGGAGCCTTGCTGGCAAGGTATTTTAAACGCCCGAGAAGACTATCCTCCTTACCGGGAGCCCACGTCTCCCACGAGGAGAGGCTGTAGAGATCGCAATGCGTTTTTGGGACCACGGTATCGACCACGAGTGGCTTGCCCTTGTCGTAG
>CANJYI010000205.1 GCA_947478975.1 Chthoniobacteraceae bacterium | reverse complement strand
AGCCAAACGGGGGAAACTGGCCGAAATTGCACACCAAGTCCTCGTTGTCGGGGACACGCACTACGGCCGCGTCGAAGACGTCCAGATGCACATGCTCCACATGCTCTGCTACGCCTTCATGGAACTTCCGGAGCTCTCCCACTCCTAGCGGATTTTGGGGTTCGGGAAAGATTCAGCACCTTGTATGCTTCAGCCTACAGGGGAAAGAACGGAAACAGCTTTTTGATCTCCTCCCGACTCGGCTGCCTGCCGTACTCGCAAATCTCAAAAACCTCCGCGTACTGCACGGCCGCTCCCTTTTCCGGCCCGTACCAGGAAACCAAAGCATCGCGGTAACGCTTCGCCTCGTTGCTTTGCCGGCGCACCCAGCGTTCGCGCAGCCAGGCTTTCCGGCCCGCCTCGTCCGAGGCGGGTGGCACCGTCTTGACATACTCGGCGCTTCCGGACGCTCCCCCTTCGTAGTGCTGTGAGGGCATTTCGTGAATGGCCTCCACCTTTTGGTCGAAAACATCGTCCACAGAGACCGCAATGTCGGCCTTGAAGGGATAGGGGCGCTGGAACCCGTCGCTCGAATAAAGAAAAAGCGGGTTCTTCTTGAGCGGCGCAACGTCCGTGCAGACAAACGGAACCGTCACCATGAAGGCGGCGTCCTGCACCAGCACCCCCACATAACGGTGGTCCGGATGGTAGTCCCAGGGCCTGTGCGCAATCACCACATCGGCCTTCCACTCCCGGATGAGCCGGATGATCTTCTGCCGGTTCTCCAGGCTAGGCACCAACTCGCCATCGTGGATGTCGAGCACCTCGGTTTTTGCGCCAATGAGCGCGTCGGCCTTCTTCACCTCGGCCAGTCTTCGCTCGGCCAGGGGCCCTCCAGCCGACTGCCAGTGGCCCACATCCCCGTTGGTCACGGACACCAGCTTCACCTCGTGACCCGCCTTCACCCATTTTGCGGCACTGCCGCCCGCCTTGTACTGCGCGTCATCGGGGTGCGCGCCAAAGACGATGATGCGCAGCTTTCCTCCGTCCTCCGCTTCAACGGATAAAACAAAAGCAGGCAGGAGCAGGGCGGCCAGGACGTGGATAATGGGGAGCTTCATAGGGGGGATGGATTGGGGGAGACGTCTACAGACAGTCTGTCCTTAAAGCCTTTCCCGCAGCGCGACAAGCGCAGCCAGCCTTTTCAAAGCCAACCCTCCGGGCGGTCCCTTCGCGCTGGCTCCCAGCTCGGTTTGGGCCCTCTTCCAATTCGCTGCCCGGCGCCCCGCCCCGGCGCAATCTTGTTGACCCGGACCCACCCCCGCTAAAGAGTTCATCAGCAATCAGCTTTCGCCCCCCCCTCGAATGCTCCGTTTCTCAGCCAACAGCCCCCTCTCCTCCCCGCTGGGCCGCCGCGACTTTCTACGCGTCGGGGCCCTTGGCTTGGGTGGCTTGAACCTCGCCGACCAACTCGCACTCCAGGCAGCCCTTTCCAACGCTGGCTCCGTCACGCGCGACAAGGCGGTGATCTTCCTCTTCATGCACGGTGGTCCCTCCCAGTTTGAGACCTTCGATCCCAAGATGGACGCCCCTTCGGAAATCAGGAGCGTCACCGGGGAAATCCCAACCAGTATCCCAGGAATCACTTTTGGCTCCACGTTTCCAAAGCTCGCCCGGCTTGCGGACAAGTTCAGTATCGTGCGCTCCTTTGTCACCGGCGACAGCGTCCACGACCTCAAAAGCATCGTCGGCAAGCACACCCTCAACGCCAACCTCGGCTCTCTTTACAGCCGGATCGCCGGCACCATGAACCAGGAAACGGCGATGCCCTCCAACATCACGCTGCTTCCTCGCGCCGTTGCCCCCGAGGCCGGCCCGCAGATCATGCAGTTTGGAGACATCACCGCCGGCGGCGAACTCGGGGCCGGATTCCGTCCTTTTGTGCCCGGGTCCGGCGAGGGGGCGCAGGCGGACATGACCCTCCGCCTGCCCCTCGACCGGCTCGAAGACCGGCGCTCCCTCCTTGGAAGCTTGGACCGCTGGAAACGCGAAATGGACTACGGCTCCGCCCTCTCCGGTTTGAGCGGACTCCAACAAAAGGCTTTTGGTCTCCTGAGGGGCGGCGTCTCCGACGCCTTTGACCTGTCCAAGGAAGACCCCCGATCGGTGGCCCGATACGACACCGCGGCGCTCCTGCCCCGCAACCGTATCAGCACACAGTGGAAGAACCTCGAGCACTACGCCGACAACGCCCTCTCGCTGGGCCGCCTGCTGCTGCTGGCCCGCCGCCTCTGTGAGCGCGGTGCGGGGTTTGTGACGGTCACCACCAGCTTTGTGTGGGACATGCACGCCGACAACAACAACGCCCCGATGCAGACGGGCATGGACTACGTTGGCCGGCCCTTCGACCACGCGGTTTCAGCCCTCATCGAGGACATCGAAGCACGCGGTTTGCGGGAGAAAATCCTGCTGGTGTGCTGCGGCGAAATGGGGCGCACGCCCCGGATCAGCGCCAAGGGCGGTCGCGACCACTGGGGCGGGCTTGCGCCCCTGATGCTCTACGGCGGAGGCCTCCGGATGGGACAGGTCATCGGCCTCTCGAGTCGCGACGGAGCGGAGCCCGCGGATAATCCGGTCACCATCCCCGACCTGGTCGCGACGATCCTGCACACCCTTGTCGACGTAGGGCAGGCCCGCCTCATCGACGGGCTGCCAGCCAACCTGCTTTCCCTCCTCAACCGCGGCACCCCCATTCGAGGGCTGGTCTGATTCGGGGGAAAACCTGCCTTACTTTGGCGGGGCGCAAACGCCCCCACAACTCTTGTGCGAACAGGACATGCCAAGGCGGTTCATGATCCGGCGGATCGTCGGATCAGTTTCGCTGTCTCCCAGATCGGCAAAGTCGATCGAATTGTAGCCCCGTTTACGCAGGCTCTCCCACGGCTTCTTATCCAATGGATGACGCTCCAGAAGAGTGGTGGTCGAAACGCCGCGCTCAGATTCCACGCGCAACCGGTAGGCAAGCTGGTCCCGCTGCGACCACAAGACTTCCCACTTCCGCCCGTCCACGCTGCCCTCATACCTCTCCAAGGAGGTATCGAGCAGGACTTCCTGACCGACATGCGCCAACTTCTCAACAAGGAACGCAGGTGCAACCAGCGAGAAAGATTTGCTCCAGTCCTGGGTCTTTCCAATGACCTTCAGCTCCATGGCAGAATAAAAGACCTCCATGCGCTCCGGATGAAAAATGCGACGGAACTGCACTCCCCCTGCCCCATCCTGCTCCGCAACCTCTCCCTCCTTGGAGCCTACCTGCCATGATTCAACCTCCCGGGCACCCCGCCAAAGGCGCCAAACCGATTTGAACGAGGGCTGGTTCTGCACCTTCGATTCGAAAATCGTTTCAAACTGGCAGGCAAGTTCGGGTGCGACTATTTCCTCCGCAGAGGTGGCAGTCGGATGGCATAGAGTCAGAAGAGATACGGCAAGAAAGAGAGAACGGATAAACATGGCTTTGAACGAAAAAGTGCCCCGGGGCACATGGCCCCGGGGCGATACACACAACTAATTGAACCCAGCTAAAACAGGCTAGTTACCAGGCCAGGAGACGTTCCCATTGATCGGAGGCAAACGCAGCGCATCCGCCATGATCCAGTAGATCATCGACTGCTCGAGGTTCCCGCGGAACAGGTGGGCGTTCGGACCCTTGGCAAAGATCGCCACGTCCTCACCCGCGTGGGTTTCGGAGCCGAGTGGCACAGTGGATTCCTGCATGAAGTCACGCCCGTCGGTGGCAACGGAGGTCAGATTCGGCCGCCCTGTGGCGATCCCCAGTGTCGTGGACCGGTAAAACGTCGCACCACCATCACCCGCCGAGAGGAGAGTCTTTTGCGTCTTAACTCCCTCTGCGGCGTTTGCTGCATAGGAAGTCACATCAGCGCCACTCAGCGCCCCCGTGTAACCGGGACCGTTTGCATAACCCAGCGTGGTATACGGCAGTCCGAGCAGGTCAGTAGCAAGAGATCCGCCCGATTTCACCAGCCCCAAAATGGGGTTCCCGCGGTCGGGATAACCGGCGATCGTGAACACATGGCTGTGGTCGGCCGTGACCACGATGAGCGTATCGTCGCCTGCCTTGGCTGCAGCGGCCTTCACCGCGTTGGACAGCGCGATCGTGTCTGTGAGGGCACGGTAGGCGTTGCCTGCGTGATGCCCGTGGTCGATCCGGCCACCCTCGACCATCAGGAAGTAGCCGTTCCGATTCTTGGACAGAATGTCCATCGCCTTGGTGGTCATCGCTTCGAGTGAAGGCTCGCCTGCCGGATCGTTTTCCCGGTCCGCCTCATACTGGACATGACTCGGTTCAAACAACCCCAAGAGACGGTCGACGTTCGCCGGATTGATCGCATCGAAATCCGACTTTTTCCAGACGTAGGCAGAGCGGGAGTTGTCCGCGGGCAGCGTGCTCAAACCGAGTGACGCTCCGGTTGTCGCATTGGTGATCCTGGCGGGCAGCTTCTTCCATTCCGTAATAAGGTCCCGACCGCCAGCGCTCGAAGCCTTCCGCTTTCCTGAAAGAGTGGTGTACTCGGGATCCTTCTGATCGGAAGGCATGAAGTAGGTGCGGCCGCCGCCCAGAACAACTTCGATGCTTTTGCCTGCATTGCAGTCTAGCAACTGCGCGGCGATGTCCTTGGTCGTCATCGTCGTGAGCTTCTGGTCATGCTCCCGGTCGCGGTCGCTGATGTGCGCGTAGCAGGCGGCCGGCGTCGCGTGGGTCACACGCGCGGTCGAAACAATGCCTGCGGCCATCTGGCGGTCTTTGGCCTGTTCAAGGATCGTCTTGAGGTTCTGGATGGGTGAGGTGATATCCTTGCCTCGCGCCACGTCTGCCGTCACCGCCAGCGCGCCGTCGTTGTTCTTCACGCCGGCCACCATAGCGGTCATCGTGGGCGCCGAATCGGACACCTGCTGGTTGACGCTGTACGTCCGAGAAAGTGCGACGTTCGGAAACTTCTCAAACGCGAGCAGGTTCTCCTCACCCTTGGTGGAGCCCTTGACCTTCTGTCCTTCCAAGATCCGCGCTGCGGTAATGGTCGAAATGCCCATGCCATCGCCGATGAAGAGAATCACATTCTTCGCCCGCGTAGGAGGGAGCTGGTAGGACTGGGTCTTGAGCTCGCTGAGTTTGGACTTCATCGAGTCGGCCCAGAAGGTTTTGGTTGAGTCCGCTGGCGTGTAGGGAGTCGGTGCCACGGTGGGTATGACTTCGGCGGACACACCAACGCAGAAAGCCTGGCTGAGCGCCAGCACACCTGCCGTCAGGATTCCGGGCGCCTGCACGCGGGTCCGGAGAGTGTTTAGGATCGTGTTGTTTTTCATGTAGGTAGAATTTTCTGAACCAAGGAGACTGCGATGGGATGGGTTAAAACCGGACGGT
>CANJYI010000204.1 GCA_947478975.1 Chthoniobacteraceae bacterium | reverse complement strand
TCCTAGTCTACCAGGGAGGCAGGCTTCTTGGCCTGCATTAAACGCCATGTCTTTTGACCAGCTTCTCGTCGCATTCTGCGTCTTCGCCGCCGGCGCCTATTTGGCCCGGCGCCAATGGCGCTCCCTCCGCAGCCCGGCGGCTGCGAGCTCCTGTGGCGGAGGCTGCGGCTGCGCCAAACGCCCCACACCGGCGCGAAGCCAACGGGCCTAGTATGGGCAACGGGACCGCGCCTCCGGCTTTGCCTTGGCAAGCCCAAGTCGCAGGACCGACTATTCGTCCATCAAATCGTCTTCCTGCGTGACCCGCAGAATCTCCTCGATGGTCGTCTGGCCCTTCAGCACACGCCGCCAGCCGTCGGTCCGGAGCGTCCCCATTCCCTGCTGTACTGCGCAGGCCTTCATTTCCGAGCCAGTGCCCTTCTTGACCACAATCCGGCGCAGCTGTTCGGAAAGGACACAAATTTCGTAGATGGCTGTCCGTCCCCGGTAGCCGGTGCCACGGCAATGCTCGCAGCCCCGCCCCTTGTAAAGCAGGGTGCCTGCAGGCACCTCGAGCCCCAGCTCGCGCAAATAATCCAGCGGGTAGTCAAACGGCTCCTTGCAGTGTTTGCAGAGCGTCCGCACCAGGCGCTGCGCCAAAAAGGCACGCACGACGCTGGCCAGCAGGAAAGGCTCGATCCCCATGTCCAGCAGACGGGTGATTCCGCCGACCGCATCGTTGGTGTGGAGCGTCGAAAAGACCACATGGCCGGTCATGGCCGCGCGAATCGCGATTTCCGCCGTTTCAAAGTCACGAATTTCCCCGACCATCACGACGTTGGGGTCCTGACGCAAAATCGCTCGCAGGCCCTGAGCAAAAGTCAGGTTGATTTCAGGCTTCACGTCGATTTGCGAAACCCCGGGCAACCGGTATTCGACGGGCTCCTCGATGGTGATGATCCGCCGAGTGACCGAGTTGATCGAGGTCAGGAAGGAGTAAAGCGTGGTCGATTTGCCCGAACCGGTGGGACCGGTGACCATGATGATTCCGTTTGGAAGCACAAGCAGCGCCTGCACCACGCGCATCTGCTCTTCGGTCATGTCCAACCGGTCCAGTCCGAACTGCAGCGTCTCGCTGCGGCTCAAGAGACGCAGTGAAATACTCTCTCCGTTGACGGTTGGAATGGTCGAAACGCGCACGTCGATGGCGCCGCCGGGAGTCTGGAGGTTGATGCGGCCATCCTGCGGCAGGCGGCGCTCCGCAATGTCCATGTGCGCCATCACCTTCAGGCGCGAGATAATCGCGCTCTGCAACCGTCGCAACTGGGGCGGCACGGCAACCTCGTGCAAAATGCCGTCGATCCGGTAGCGGATCCGCAGATCGTTCTCGAGCGGCTCGACATGGATGTCGGTCGCCCGTTCGTGGATCGCCTCCCGAATGATCTGGTTGACGAACTTCACCACGCTCGCCTCGGGATCGTCGCTGGCGATGTTGTGCGCCTCTTCGCGCTCTTCCAGGTTGTCGTACCGGGTCGACTGGAGCAGTTCCTCGAGCGTTTCCGCCCCCACTCCGTAGAGCGACTTGATGGTGCGCAACAGCGGCGAACGCCCACAGAGCACCCATTCCACCTTGCGCCCTGCCAGTTGCTGCTCCGCCATGCGGCGGGCAGCCGCGTTGAAAATGTCGTAGGTGGCAATTTGCACCACCCTTTCATCCGCCTTGACGGGGAGGATGTGGTGTTTGAACACAAGCCGGCTGGGGAGCAGTTCTAGCACCGCCCGCTCCACTTGGAGGGATTCCACCAGCAGGTAGGAGGAGCGCCCGAGTTTGGCGAGTTCCTGGGCCAGCAGCAGTTCGTCGACCTTGCCCGAATCCAAGGCAGCAACCGTCCACGAACCGCCGGGTGGCGGGGCGAGCGTCGCGATCTCGCGTGCCTCCTCGTCGGAGGCCACGCCGCTGGCCCGCAACACGCTTAGAATTGCCTGACGCGCGCTCATGAGAAAATTCCTCTCAACTACTCGGCGGCCGGCTTGGGCTGCACCTTGAACGGCTTCTTCTTCTTGGGCGCAGCGTCAGCAGCCTCGGCAGCGTTTTTATCGGCGGGAACGGCCTCCGCAGGCGTTGCTGGAGTGGGGGGAGGCGTGGTTTGCGCACGCGCGCCGGTCGCATCCGCCGCCTGCACGGTGTCGGCGTTCGCACGGAAAGGCTTCAGCTCGGGCGTTGAAGAATAGGTTGGATCCGCCGAGCGTTTCCCTGACTTGAAGGCCGCCGGATCGGGCAGAACCAAGTCATCCTCCAGATTCACCGGGATGCGCATCGGCTTCATGTTCCGATCCCGAACATCGTAGACGTCCTCGGGGCCAATGCTCACAGAGGGACGGATCAAGACGACCAACTCAGTCCGGTCTTTTTGGATCGATGTGCTACGGAACAGGCCACCAAGAATCGGCATTTTACTCAGGACTGGGACGCCCGTCTTGGTTTTGTTGTGGCTGTCCTTGACTAGGCCGCCCAAAACCAGAGTTCCCTCGTTGGGCACCAAGACGGTGGTGGAAAGCTGCCGGTCGGAGATGACCGGGTATTCGTTGACCACACCGCTGCTGTCCTTGATCTGGGTGTTGCCGGTGATTTCGGCCAACGTTTGAAGGATGTCCAAGTTCACATCCTTGTCGCTATTGATCAGCGGAATGACCTGCAGCTTCAGGTTCACATTAATGTACTGGACCTGATTGACAACAGAGTTGCCGAGAGTCGTCCCCGGCGAGGACTGGGACCCGGTGATCACCGCGATGCGCTCACCGCTGATTATGGTGGCCGTCTTATTGTTGCTGGCGAACAGCGTCGGCCGATGGGTCACCTTGAACTTACTGGTCGATTCCAGTGCCGTTACGATCGCTGCCAAGGAATCCCCTGCGGAGATAAATCCGTTAATTCCCACCGCCCCCGCAGTCATCATCCGGGTGGAACGTGGGTCAGCCAGCAACTGGGCCAGATTCAGCGCCATCGAACTTCCGGAGATGCTCACCGCAGAGCCTGAGGTACCCGAATTAAGCAAATCGCGGCGCCCGTTGTGCAGAAGGTAGTTCACGCCGAAATTCTGCCCGTCTTTGAGGGTCAGTTCGCCGATGACCGTGGTCAGCATCACCTGGGGAGAGCGTACGTCCAGTTGGTTGAGAATGTTTTCCACCTTCTCCTTCATGTCCTGGCTGCCGATCACCATGATCGCGTTCCGCCGCTTGTCCGCCATGATGCGGGCGTTCCCCACCAGGACGGTCGTGGGGATGATTTCCTTCTGCTCGCCCTGCAAGCTGAGAGATTCGCCCGAGCCGCCGCCAGAAAGACCGCCGCTGCTGCCCCCCAAGCCGCCGCGGTTGCCAAACTGACTCCCGGTTCCGGCATTATTTGTCTGGGTCTGGTTCCGGCCCTGCGTGTTGCCGCCCGCTCCGGCAACGCCCGTGTCCTTGGTCCCGGGGTCTGACACAGCCTTGACCAGCGCATCCAAAATATCCCCGGCGGAGACAAACTTCAGCGGCCGAACGAGCGGCTCATTGAAGGGCACGTCCTCGTCGAACTGCTGGATGAGCTTGCGCAGCACCGGGATGTTCGAAGGCCGGCTCACCACGTAAATCCGGTTGGTCCGCTCATCGGCGGTCAGGCGCACCTTGCCTGCCACCATGGAGTCTTCAGTCATCCCCCCCAGTTCGACCGTGGTCAAAGGAGAGGGTGCCGCCGCCGCCGGGTTGGCACCGTCCGCTGGTTTGGGAGGCACCACTGCGGGCCGCGGCGCCCCGGGCGTTGCGCCGGTCTGAGGCTTTTCAAAAAGCTTTTCGAGCATCTGCACCACGTCCTTGGCGGAGGCCCGTTGCAAGGTGATAAACTCCCCATCCACACGGGTCGGCTCCAAATCGGCCGAGCGGATGATGCGCATCAAGCCGCGCAGCACCGAGGTGTTCTCCGTCACCAAAAGCGCCTGCGCCTTGGGCAAGGCCACAATGTTGGGGGAATATTCCTGCCTGGACGCCGGCATTGCCTGCTGCAAAACCTGCGCCAGTTCCGTCGGATCCGCGTACCGCAGCTTCACCATGTACATGATGACCTGCTCGTTGTCCGGAATCGGCTCGGGTTCGGCGAAAATCGGCACCCCCACGCTCCTGGGCGCACGCCCGATACCGGTGGCCTTGACCAGATTCGGGTCAATGTCGGAAGGCACCAGATGGTACCCGTTCATCAACAGGGTGATTTCAATGATCCGGATCGCCTCCTCCTTGGGCACCTCCGGGACGTTGATATTGACCTGCCCCTGCACCGTGTTGTCGTAAAGCACCCGCTTTCCAACCAGCAACTCGTACTGGGTCAGCACGTCACGCACGTCGGCGTTGGGAAAAGTCAGCTTGACCATCTCAGAGCCTGCCTGGGCCAGCACGGGCACCGGCCCGAGGGGCGGCACGGCCAGAGGCAGTGCGATCAAGGCAGCCAGCGGAAGCAAGAGGTGGGAAGGACGCAAAATAGAGCGCATGGCGGGGTCCAGCATCCTCCCACTAAAAACCGAATCTAGCAACAGCCGACTCAATCGGTTCTGCCCGACCGAACCGACCGAAAAAAAGCGATTTTACTGCTGGAAAATTGCCCGGATTCATTTACGAGGGGAGGTGCTATGAACATCATCAAACTCATCTCCGCCGCTTCCTTCGCGTTCGCAGTCCTTTCCGCCCCCTTGATGGCGGAATCCTGCTGCGATAAGGCCAAGGCCGCAGGTAAGGATTGCGCCCACCCCTGCTGCGTCGAAGCAAAGGGCAAAGGCGAAGTCTGCAAGAAGTGCAACAAGTAGTTCAACTGGGTCCTGCTCGACGGCCTTAAAAGCCGCCTGAGCCGGTTCCAGCCGAGAAGCCGCCTCCGGTTCCGACCGGAAGCGGCTTTTCTTTTGCAAGACACCCGCAAAAAGAACGCCGGGCCTGCATTGCTGCAAACCCGGCGATACAAAAGCCCGAACCCCACTGCTGGGGAAAAGGAACCGCTTTAGTAGGCGTGCTTGACGTCGTTCCACTGGCCGCTCTTGGCCGAGGAAAGCACCGCGTCGCACACATACTGTGTTTCCAGTGCATCACGGAAAGTCGGGCCGGCAAAATGGCCGGAGCCCACGCCTTCCATGAAGTCCGCCACCTGATGCACGAAGGTGTGCTCATACCCAATCTGCAAGCCGGGCACCCACCACTTGCTCATGTAGGGATGATCCCCGTCGGTGACGTGGATCGAGCGCCAGCCCCGGAGATTGCCGCGGTCGCGGTGATCGAAGTACTGGAGGCGGTGGAGGTCATGCAGATCCCAGGCGATCGAGGCGTTCTCCCCGTTGATTTCCAGAGTATAAAGAGCCTTGTGACCGCGGGCATAGCGGGTGGACTCAAAGGTCGCCAGCGACCCGTTGTCGAACCGGGCCAAGAACGCGCAGGCATCGT
>CANJYI010000203.1 GCA_947478975.1 Chthoniobacteraceae bacterium | reverse complement strand
GGTGCACGTCACCATGCTGGCGCCCGTCACTTTTGCCGTGGAAGACACCGACAAACTGTGCGAATTGCTGGGAGCCCAGACGCCCGGAAAAGGGCGTTCCCCGCAGGAAGGTGTGGAGGAAAGCCCAGCTCAGGCCTGAGCCAACCGGCACGCCGCGCCGGAACTCTTCCCTCTGGCGCCTTGTCTCGGCCCGGATCCGTCCCCAAAGTAGAAGGCATCATGACGCTCATCGACGGCAAGGCCATCGCCCAAAAAATCCAGCTCGAGACCCTCGCTTCCGTGGAACTGCTCAAGGCACGGGGCCATGTGCCCGGACTTGCTGTGGTCCTGATCGGAGAGGATCCCGCCTCCCGCGCTTACGTCCGCTCCAAGGACCGGATGTGCCAGGAACTTGGGATGCACTCAGAGAAGTTCGAACTGCCCGCGACCACCTCACAGGCCGACCTGCTCGCCCTAGTTGCCCGGCTCAACGCGAACCCCGCCATTCACGGCATCCTCGTGCAGTCCCCGCCGCCGCCGCACATCGACGAGCGCGCCATCGTCGAGGCGATCGACCCGCGCAAGGACGTCGACGGGTTCCATCCGGTCAACGTCGCCAAGGTCGCCCTGGGAGATCCGGATGCCTTTGTGCCCTGCACTCCCTTGGGCTGCCAGCGGCTCCTCATCGAGGCGGGCGTTGAGACCGCGGGCGCTCACGCTGTGGTCTTGGGCCGTTCCATGATCGTAGGCAAACCCATGGCACTCATTTTGATGCAAAAGGGACCCGGCGGCGACGCCACGGTCACAGTCGCGCATTCCCGGACCCGGGATCTTCCCGGCGTCTGCCGGTCAGCGGACATCCTCATCGCCGCCATCGGGAGGCCGGAGTTCGTCACGGCCGACTATGTGCGTGAAGGCGCGGTGGTCATTGACGTCGGCATCAACCGCGTCGCGGACCCCGGCTCCCCGAAGGGAAGCAAACTTGTCGGCGACGTGGCCTTCGCCGAGGTCGCCCCGAAATGCCGCGCCATCACCCCGGTGCCCGGCGGCGTCGGCCCCATGACCATCGCCATGCTCATGCACAACACGGTGCTGGCCTGCCAGCGCCTCACCAGGTAGACGGCCCGCGCCTGGCCGCAAATCGAGATTTGCCGGAAGCCTGCCGCTGGCCCATTGTTCAACCCCATCCTTTCCACCCATGTCTGTACTTGTTGTTGGTTCCATCGCTCTCGACACCGTTAAAACCCCAGTGGAGGAACACGCCGATCTGCTCGGCGGTTCAGCCAGTTACGCCGCCGTCGGGGCGAGCTTTTTCACGCCCGTCAAACTCGTCGGCGTCGTCGGGGAGGACTTTCCCGAGGACCACCTCACTTTCCTGCGCGGCCGCCAGATTGACCTGGTGGGCCTGCAACAGCTCCCGGGCAAGACCTTCCGCTGGTCGGGCGAATACATGTGGGACATGAACATCCGCGAGACGCGCTCCGTGGAGCTGAACGTGTTCGAGCACTTCACTCCGACGCTGCCCGCCCCCTACGTCGACTCGCCGTTTGTCCTGCTCGCCAACATCGCGCCCTCGCTCCAAAGCCACGTGCTCGACCAGATGCAGCGTCCCCGCTTCGTCATCGCCGACACGATGGACCTGTGGATCAACATCGCCCGGGCCGACCTCGAGGCGCTCCTGACCCGCGTGGACATGCTCATTCTCAACGACGGCGAGGCGCGCCAGTTCACTGGTGAAACCAGCCTCATCAAGGCAGGCCACAAAATCCGCGCGATGGGTCCCCGGTTCGTAGCCATCAAAAAAGGCGAACACGGCTGCCTGCTCTTCGGCCAAAACGAATTCTTTTCCTGCGCAGCCTACCCGCTCGAGGACATCCACGACCCCACGGGCGCGGGCGACACCTTTGCCGGCGGTCTCGCCGGATACCTCGCTGCAAACAGCACGGGCGAAGTTACCTTTGAGCAGCTCCGCCACGGTGTCGTCTTCGGCAGCGTCCTGGCCAGCTTCAACGTCGAGGCGTTCAGTCTGGAACGGCTCCGCACCCTCACACAGAACGACATCGACACCCGCTACCAGGCCTTCCGCCTCCTCAGTCAGTTCGAGGTCCTCCGGTGAAGACGGTCCTGCGGGTCTTCCGCTATCTGCGCCGCTACCCGGGCTGGGCAGCGGGCACACTCTTGTGCGCGCTGCTCTCCACGGTGCTCGTCATCGTCTTTCCCAAGGTCACGCAGCTCCTCATTGACGAGGTCCGCGAGGGCCGCGCGGAAAGGCTCTGGACCCTGGTGGGCTGGGCGCTCGCTGCATTCATTGCCCGCGACCTGCTCAACTCGGTCCGCATCCTGCTCAACAACAGCTTCGAGCAAAAAGTCATCTTCGACCTGCGCAGCGACCTGTACTCCCACATCCAGAGGCTGCCGCTCCGCTGGTTTGACAACCGCTCCACAGGCGACGTCATGACCCGCGTCATGGAGGACGTCAACGCCGTCGAGCGCGTCCTCATCGACGGCGTCGAGCAGGGCGCCGTCGCTGTCCTTCAGGTCATCATCGTCGCGGCGATGCTCTTTTCCTACCACCCGGCCCTCGCCCTCTGGAGCCTGACCCCCATCCCGCTCCTCGCCGGCGGCGCGCTCGCCTACACCCTCACTGCGAAGCTGCGCTACCGCGGCCAGCGCAAGGCCTCGTCCGCCATGAACGCGTTGCTCCACGACAATCTGGCCGGCATCCGCCAGATCAAGACCTACGTCCGCGAGGACGAGGAACACCGCCGCTTCAACTCGTTCAGCAGCGCCCTTCAAAAGGCCACGCTCGTGGTCATGCGCATCTGGGCGATCTACAACCCCTCGATGTCCCTGTTCGCCTCCCTCGGCACGACCCTCGTCGTCGCCCTCGGTGCGCAGGCCGTCCTGCGCCACGAAATGAGCGTCGGAGACCTCGCCGGATTCCTGCTGCTTTCCGGATTTCTCTACGAGCCCATCGGCCGGCTTCACCAGCTCAACCAAATCCTCCAGGCTGGGCGGGCCGCGGGCGAGCGCGTGTTTGAAATCCTCGACGAACCGGCCGAGCCCGACGATGCGCCAGCCTCCGAACCGCTTGCGGTCGCGGGAGAGGTGGAGTTCCGGCACGTCTCGTTCTCCTACCGCCCCGATGTCCCCGTCCTCCACGACATCACCCTGCATGCGCGCCCTGGAGAAACCGTGGCCCTCGTGGGCGAAACAGGCGCCGGCAAATCCACGGTGGTCCAGATGCTGCCGCGCTTCTACGAATTCGACAGCGGCGAGCTTCTTCTGGACGGGCGCCCAGTGCGCGACCTTCCGCGCGCGGCACTCCGCGAGGCCGTCGGGATGGTGACCCAGGAAAGCTTCCTTTTCAATGGCACCCTCCGCGACAACCTGGTCTTCGGCCGCCGGGACGCTACCGATGAGGCCCTTCAACTGGCTCTGGCCACGGCGAATGCGGACGGGTTTGTTTCCCGTCTGCCCGAAGGTCTCGACACGCTTGTAGGAGAGCGCGGCGTCAAGTTGAGCGTCGGCGAAAAACAGCGCATCGCGATTGCACGCATGCTCCTCAAGGATCCGCCGGTGCTCATCCTCGACGAGGCCACCGCCAGCGTCGACACCGAGACCGAACGCCAAATCCAACAGGCCCTCGAACGCCTGATGCAGAAGCGCACCTGCTTTGTCATCGCCCACCGCCTCTCAACCGTGCGCAACGCCGACCAAATTCTGGTGCTCGACCGCGGCCGGATCGTCGAACGCGGCCGGCACGCCGAGCTTCAAGCCCTCAACGGCATCTACGCAAAGCTCTGCCGGAACAGCGACCTACGCTAGTCCCCTTCCATGCATCAGACCGAGCTTCTAGTCATTGGTGGCGGCGCAGCCGGCTACTTCGGTGCAGTCTCCGCCGCGGAGGCCCGCCCCGGCGCTCGGGTGCTTCTGCTCGAGCGGGGGCCCCAGCCGCTCGCCAAAGTGCGCATCTCAGGCGGCGGGCGCTGCAACGTCACCCACTCCTGCTTCGAGCCCCGCGCTCTTTCGAACCGCTACCCGCGCGGAGCCCGCCCCTTGCTGGCGGCGTTCGCGCGCTTCCAGCCAGCAGACACCGTCCGCTGGTTTGAGAGCCGCGGCGTCGCGCTCAAGACCGAGCCCGACGGCCGCATGTTTCCGACCACGGACAAGTCCGAGACCATCATCGAATGTCTCCAGGCAGCCGCACGCGCCGGGGGTGTCGACGTACGGCTCCGCACAGGCGTCGACGCGCTCCGCCCGCTGGCCGATGGCGGTTGGGAAGCCCCGCTTTCCACGGGGGAAGTGGTCCATGCCAAGCAGGTGCTAGTGGCCACGGGCGGCTGCAAACCCGGCGGCCCGATGTCGTGGCTTGCCGCGCTTGGCCACGAGGTGGTGCCTCCGGTTCCCTCGCTTTTTACCTTCCACATTGAGGAGTCTTGGGTGCGCGCTCTGGCCGGACTCGCCGTGCCACAGGCGGAGGTTTCAGTGCCGGGAATGACCTTGAAAGAAGTTGGGCCCGTCCTTTTTACACACTGGGGGCTGAGCGGTCCCGGCATTCTGCGTCTCTCCGCCTGGGGCGCGCGGGACCTGGCGTCCGCAGACTACCATTTTCCGCTGCGTGTGCGCTGGTGCCCCACCCTCAACGCCGAGCAGATTCAAAACATTCTCCAATCCACGCGCGCGGCCCAGCAGGGCAAGACCGTGGTGAACACCCCGCTGTTCGGCCTGCCTTCGCGGCTGTGGGAGGTTCTTGTGGGATTGAGCGGGATCACGCCTGAGGTGCGTTGGAACCAGCTGCCGCGGCCCGGCGTGCTCGCCTTGATCGAAACGCTGCTGCGCACAGAACTCCCTGTTTCCGGAAAGAGCATGAACAAGGACGAGTTTGTGACCTGCGGCGGGGTGAGTCTGAAGGAGGTCGAATTCAAGACGATGCAAAGCAAGCTCCACAAGGGTCTGTTTTTTGCAGGCGAGGTGCTGGACCTGGACGGTATCACGGGCGGCTTCAATTTTCAGGCGGCGTGGACCACCGGCTGGATCGCGGGCCGCGCAATGGCTGGCTTGGCAGGGGGGTAACCGCCCATCGAAGAGGACCGAGGAGCTCAGGCTTAACACTGGCGCTCCACAAAGCTGGGCCGTTCCCTGCTTTGCTTCAAACCCACCCGCCACGGCGCCCGGATTCTGCCAAAGTAACGAATCCGAAAAGGCCTCAGCCCCGGGAAGATTTTGGTGCCACGCCATCGCAAAGCCCGACTCTCATCAAGACACAGCAAGTACAGCCGGATGGGATGCGGAGACAGTTCAGGTTCTTACCCGGGGAGGCCTCGCCTGCGAGAGCGGGCGAGGAGTCAGCAGAGGCCGTAGTAGCGTTGAGAGCCGGCGAAACCCGGCAGGAGCGAAGGGCCGAAGGAACCAACAGCAGCGCTCTACGGAGCATTGCACACCAGGGCATAACACGCCCAGACGTCAGCAGGCCGTAGGGCGTAGACCTG
>CANJYI010000202.1 GCA_947478975.1 Chthoniobacteraceae bacterium | reverse complement strand
CGTGGAAATATTCGTGGAACAAAAGCAGCCCCTTCCAGTCGTCCACGTCGCTGTAGCGTTTGGCCGCGCCAAAGCAGGGCCGGTACCCCGCCTCGTCCGGCACGAAAAGCGAGACCAGCCGGTCGCACAGATCCAGGGCGATCTCCCGCAGGGTCGCCATCTTTCCGGAGCCCGTTGGGTGCTCGATCGTGAAGGTGTCCCCGTAAAAGTAGGCGTACCGTTCGAGGGCCTCGATGATGAGGAAGTTGATCGGAAACCAGATCGGCCCGCGCCAGTTCGAGTTTCCGCCGAACATCTCCGTCGTGGCCTCCCCCGGGGCGTAGGCCACCTCGTGCTTCTGGCCTTCGTGGAAAAAGGTGAACGGTGTTTCGTCATGCGCCTTGCTCAGGGAGCGGATCCCAAAGCTGGAGAGAAACTCCTTTTCATCCAGCATGTACTCCAGACTCCTGCGCAGCCGCGCCTCGCTGGGAATGGCCAGCAGACAGCGCCCCGGATTCTTCCCCGTCCCCCGCCGGACGGTGATGTATTTGAGCAGGTCGGGCCGGTTGACCAGAAACCAGTCCATGCGTTTGCGGAAATTCGGCAGGGCGTCGATCGTCTTTTGCTTGAGCACGTTGACCGCGCACATGGGAAGGAGCCCCACCAGCGAGCGGATCCGCAGGGGAATCGGATCCTTGTGGTTGATGATCAGCTGGTCGTAGTAGAACCCGTCGGTGCTGTCCCACAAGCCGGTGCCGCCCAGCGCGTTGATCGCGTCGCAGATATTAACGAAATGCTCGAAAAACTTCGAGGCGATGTCCTCGTAGACCGGTTTTTCCAGCGCGAGCTCCAGCGAGATGGAGAGCATCGTCAGACAGTACGAGGCCATCCACGCGGTCCCGTCAGCCTGGTTGAGGCGTCCTCCGCCGGGCAGCGGCTGGGAGCGGTCAAACACCCCGATGTTGTCCAAACCGAGGAACCCGCCGCCGAAAACATGGCGCCCCTCGACGTCCTTGCGGTTGACCCACCAGGTGAAGTTGAGCAGCAGTTTCTGGAAGGCCCGCTCGAGGAAGAAGAGGTCGCGGCTGCCTTTTTTGTCCGCGATCTTGTACACCCGCCACACCGCCCAGGCGTGCACCGGGGGGTTCACATCCGAGAAGTTCCACTCGTAGGCGGGCAGCTGCCCGTTGGGGTGCATGTACCACTCGCGCAGCAGCAGTAGGAGCTGCTCCTTCGCGAAGTCCGGATCCACCGCCGCAAACGGCAGCATGTGGAAAGCGGTGTCCCAGGCGGCGAACCACGGGTATTCCCACTTGTCCGGCATGGACAAAATGTCCTTGGCGAAAAAATTGGGCCAGTCCGCGTTGCGCCCCTTCAGCCGGAACTCGGGAGGGGGGGCATCCTTGTCGCATTTGAGCCAGTCATCGACGACGTAGTAGAAGAACTGCTTGGTCCACAACAGGCCCGCGTAACCCTGTCGGCAAATCATCCGCTCCTCTTCGGTGACCCCGGCGGGAATCAGGCTGGCGTAAAACGCCTCGGTTTCGGCGATGCGCTCTGCAAACGCTTCCTCGAAGCCGTCCAGACCCTGCACCAAGTGGGATTCGCTCTGGAGCACAAGGCGGCAGCGCACCCTCACGCTCCCGCCCGCGGGCACCATGAACTTGAAGTGCGCAGCCGCCTTGGTGCCCTGGGGCTCCGGCGAAACCGCGTTTTTCTCACCATGGATGATGTGCCGGTGGAAGGCGTCCTTGACGAAGGGCACGGGATTTTCCGCGCCCGAAAAGCTGTGGAGATTCGTGTCGTTGTTGGTGAACAGCCAGGCCGGTGCGCCGTCCGCACCCGTGTCCGGAGAATCCGCATAGAACTCGTACTGTCCCAGAGTTTCGTGCTGGGCGACGAGCTTGCCGTCCGCCCCGGTAATCCCCGGCATCGTGATGGGGAACTCCCTTTTGTTTTCCCAGCTCCACACGTTCCGCAGCCAAAGTGTCGGCAGCACGTGGATCGGCGCGGCCTCCGGCCCGTGGTTGGTGATGGTGATCTGCCACAACAGGTCCTCCGGCGTGCGCTTGGCCACCTCCTGCAAAACATCAAAGTAGCGGCCCTCCTCAAACATCCCCATGTCGGCCAGTTCCATCTCGGGACCGAGCCTGCCGAGCCGCTGGTTTTCAAGCCGCAGCTCCGTGTAGGGGTACTTGCCCTGGGGATACTTGTAGAGCGCCTTGGTGTAGGAATGCGTCGGGGTGGAGTCCAGGTAGTAGTAACACTCTTTGACGTCCTCCCCGTGGTTGCCTTCGTTGCCGTTGAGGCCGAAGAGCCGCTCCTTGAGAATGGTGTCGTTCGTGTTCCACAGCGCGGGGGCGAAACACAGCCGGCATTGCCGGTCCGTCCAGCCCTGCAGCCCGTCCTCCCCCCACCGGTAGGCCCGGCGCCGGGCGTGGTCGTGCGGGAACGAGTCCCAGCTGTTGCCATGGTCGGAATAGTCCTCGCGGACGGTCCCCCACTGGCGTTCGCTGAGAAAGGGTCCCCAGCGACGCCAATGCTTCGAACCGTCCCTTGCTTCGGTGAGGCGTTGGATTTCCCGCTCCATTTCATTTATCTATATCAGGTGTTTTATCAGATAGGAAACCGTTAGGGCCCCTTTGTTTCGCTGTTTGCAGCTCAAATGCGGCTCCTGCCACCACCGGCCCGTCCTCTACCGGCCGGTCTTCGCTGCTTGAGCGCGGGAGCCTCCGGTGTTAAGCCCGCCCCATGGACCACCCCCTCTTGTACGAGATCAACGCCCGCCACTGGATTTCCGCCCTGCGCAAAAAACATGCGGACCAGAAGGCGCTCAATCTCGGTTCGGTGCCGGAATCCGAACTGGAGGCCCTTGCGGAAAAGGGGGTTACCCACCTCTGGCTGATGGGGGTTTGGCCGACCGGTCCGAAGTCCCGGGCCCAGGCGCTCGAGCACGCCGACCTGCGCCGCGAGTACGGCAACGCCCTGCCGGGCTGGACCGACGCGGATGTCCTGGGCTCCCCCTACGCGGTCGCCGCGTTGCAGGTGTCGCCCCTCCTCGGCGGGGACGCCGCGCTGGCCCGCCTGCGCAAGCGCCTGACAAAACTCGGCATCAAACTAATTTTGGACTTCGTGCCAAACCACCTTGGGCTCGACCACGAATGGATCCTGACCCATCCCGAATATTTCGTCGGACAGGACCAACCCTTCCCAGACTCCTTTCCGGTGGAAACCGCCTCCGGAAAGCGTTTTCTGGCGCACGGAAAGGACCCGTACTTTCCCGGCTGGACCGATACGGTGCAGCTGGATTACCGCCGTCCCGAAACCCGCGAGGCGATGGCCGGCCTGCTCGAAGGCATCGCGAAAAAGTGCGACGGAGTCCGGTGCGACATGGCGATGCTGGTGCTCGAGGAGGTGCTCCACCGGACTTGGAGCCATGTCCCGGCGGACTTTGAACCGGCGCAGGGCGAATTCTGGCAGGTTGCCACCGCGCGGGTGAAGGCGGCCCAGCCCGGCTTCTTGTTCCTGGCCGAGGCCTACTGGGATCTGGAGGGACGTCTCTGCGAGCTGGGCTTCGACTACGCCTACGACAAAAGGATGTACGATTTCATCGAACACGACCGCCCGTGGGACATGCAGCCACACCTGCTTGGACTGGGCACCGCCAACGCGCACCGGGCCCACTTTTTGGAAAATCACGACGAGCCGCGGATTGCCGGGAGCGTCGGGTTGGAGTTGCACCGGGCGGCCGCGGTTTTGGCGCTGGGTCTTCCGGGAATGCGGTTTTTGCACGACGGCCAGTTTGAAGGGGCGCGCCGTTTCGCGCGCGTACAGCTGGCGCGCCGCGCGGAGGAGCCGCTCGACGGCGCCGTCGCGCAACTATACATGGACCTCCTCCCGGCGTTCAAACAGAGCGGTGTCGGGCGCGGGGAGTACGAGCTGCTTGTCCCGGGCCGCGCCTGGGATGACAACCCCACCTCGCAATGCATCAACATCATTCAGTGGCAGCGGCCGGGACAGGAGGGGGAGTTTGACCTGGTGGTGGTGAACCTCGCCCCCCACCACGCGCAATGCCGGGTAAGGCTCACCGCCGGGGGGCTTGCGGGCCACGGGTGGATCCTTTCCGACCGCCTCGGGGAGGAACGCTGGGAGCGGGACGGCACAGAGCTCGCCACCACGGGCCTGTACCTGGACCTAGAGGCCCGCGGAGCCCGCCTGTTCTCGGTGCGCCGGGCCGGCGGGTAGGGGATCTTGCCTGATTTTTCACTGCCCACTCATGGGACGGGGAGTGATCCACACATGACTCAGATTTTCACAGATGCCCTTTGTGGTTTTCTTGAATCTGTGAGATCTGCGAAATCTACGGATGTATCTGTAGATCATTTGTTTATAGGATTCGCGTGGCCTTAAACACGCATGTTGGTGGGAACGGTTGCAGTTTTCCACCGATGCGGTCCCGGCCTGCTCGCTGGGAACAGCGTTTTTTTCCGAGAGGTTTTTTGGGGTGCTTTCATTGCAACTGCGGTTGCTTTCGTTCCCTCGTCGCTGAGTTTTCGGAGGCTTTTCTCAATGAGTATTATTCTGCGGCACGGGAGTTGCTTGAGGGAAAAGGCTTCTTATGTCCCTCAATGTCTTGCGGCCGATTTCGGCTCGGATCCGTCCCCTGTCCGCCTTGTTCAAAGGCCGACGGGAGGCTGTTCTGACGGCTGGATTGACCGTTGATGCAATGCAAGCGATCGGCTTCGGAACGGCCGGGAGCGGTGCTGTCTCTGGTGGCCTGTGTGCCGTGGGTGAAGGTTTCTGCCGGGTGCAATGTGGTCTTTCCGGATGAAACCGACCCGCCATCCTCAAATTTGCGAATATGCCGGGGCTGCTGCGTCTGCCGCAGAAGGGGCGCGCCCCCATCCCGCCGGAAGCAGGGGTGTCATTGGTTCTGACGTGGGTGCCGTCACTGGGCGCGAGAGGCGTCTCCGCGCTCGCCTTAAGACTGCCGGCGGCAAGGAACGGCGGCGGTTGCGGCCTGTGAGGTCCGGACTGTTGACGCGACATTTTGCCGGCTTAAGAAACTCTGCCGTAGTGGAGGCGTTCCAGCAGCAAGGGCCGCAGCAGGTGTTCCGGATTTCGCCCCTTCTGACCCGCTTTGTGTCGCTTTGGTCGCTGCTGGCATTCTTCGCGACGGACCTCCCGGTGCGCGCGGC
This sequence comes from Chthoniobacteraceae bacterium, assembly GCA_947478975.1. GTDB lineage: Bacteria > Verrucomicrobiota > Verrucomicrobiia > Chthoniobacterales > Chthoniobacteraceae > Chth-196. The sequence goes on along the minus strand of CANJYI010000202.1, from coordinate 317 downwards.
AACCTATGTGTGGAACGGTTCCAGCGACCTGCTCTGGACGAACCCCGCCAACTGGACCACGGCGTCCGTGCCCACCACCCTCGACATCGGCAGTTTTGCGCTGAGCGCAGGCACTGCCGCGTACCTGAATTCCAGCACCTCCGCTCTGGGATTGAGTTTCGTGGGGGCGGGGACCGGGACGCTTCTGGGCGGTACCAGCGGTCTGGCCGGGTCGGGCACCCTGACTCTGGGTGCCACTGGGCTGACACTGGAGGCGGGGGCCGGCTCCGTCACGTTCGGGGGGGTGGGCCGGGATTTTAATCTGGCGCTCTCGGCCG
>CANJYI010000201.1 GCA_947478975.1 Chthoniobacteraceae bacterium | reverse complement strand
TACCAAACCGGGATACGGTGGCCCCACCAGAGCTGGCGGGAAATACACCAGTCCTGGAGGTTGCCCATCCAGTGTTCGTACACCTTGCTCCAGCGTTCCGGGTAGAAGTGCATCTTCCCGCTGCTGACCACTTCGCGGGACTCCTCCTGGGAGGGGTAGCGCAGGAACCACTGCTGGCTGAGCCGGGGTTCCACGGGCACGTCGGCGCGCTCCGAGTAGCCGACATTGTTCTGGTAGGGCTCCTCTTTTTCGAGGGCCTCGAGTTCGCGCAGACATTCTACGGCGACCTTGCGCGCCTCGAACCGGTCAAGCCCAGCGAGGCGTTCGCCGGCGGCCGCGTTCATGGAGCCGTCCGGATGCATGATGTCGAGGATCGGCAACTGGTGGCGGTGGCCGATTTCAAAGTCGGCCTTGTCGTGGGCTGGGGTCACCTTGAGGACGCCCGTGCCGAAGGAGGACTCCACGTGGGCGTCGCCCAAAATCGGGATGAGCCGCTGCTCGCGGGGAATTTCGGCAGGCAGGGGGCGCACGGCGTGCAGCCCGATGAGCTCCTTGTAGCGGGGGTCCTCCGGATTGACCGCGATGCCGGTGTCGCCGGGGATGGTCTCGGGCCGGGTGGTCGCGATGGTCAGGAAGGTGCCAGGGCGTTCGGCGATTTCGACGCGGAAATGGTAAAGCGTCCCGGACTGGGACTTCATGACGACTTCCTCGTCGGAAAGGGCGGTGCGAGAGACGGGGCACCAGTTCACCATGCGTTTACCGCGGTAAATGGCACCCTTCTGGAAGAGGTCGACGAACACGGCCTGGACGCAGGCGGAGTATTCGGGATCCATCGTGAAACGTTCGCGGCTCCAGTCGCAGGAGGCGCCCAGTTTCTTGAGCTGCTGGATGATGATGCCCCCGTGCTTCTCCTTCCATTCCCAGACTTTTTCGAGGAAGGCGTCCCGGCCGAGGTCGTCGCGATGTTTGATGACGCCCTGCTTTTTGAGCGTCCGTTCCACCACCGTCTGGGTGGCGATGCCCGCGTGGTCGGTGCCCGGCAGCCACAACACTTCCTTTCCGAGCATGCGTGCACGCCGGGCGAGGATGTCCTGGATGGTGTTGTTGAGGACGTGCCCAAGGGTCAGTACCCCCGTTACGTTGGGGGGTGGGATGACAATGGAATAGGCCGGGCGCTGTGCGGAGACGCGTTCGGGATGGGCGGTAAAGCAGTCGTCCGCCAGCCAGCGGGCATACCACGCTTCTTCAATGGCCTGGGGTTCGTAGGTCTTCGGGAGCTCGGACATAAAGGAGTGGGACTGTCCGTTTCCTGCGAGCCAATGGCAAGCCTTGCTGCGGCCTAACGGCGGCTTCCCGGCCGGGGTCAGTCGAGGGCGGGCCGCGTGGCGCTTTCCAAAAGAGAGCCCAGCGCGCTTTGGAAAACAGTGCCGCGGTGGACCCGCACCCGGAAAGGCGTTTCCAAGGGAGGGTGCCGGCGCAGCAGGGCGAGGGTCTCCTGTCCCAGTCGCCGGGGAAGGCTGACACTGAAGCGCAGCCGGTGGCCGCTGATGCCCTGAACGTAGCGTTCCCCCGCCGACAACCAGTCCTCCGCCTTGTCGAGCCAGTGTGCGAGGACGGGACGGGCGCGCACCGGCTCGAGCAGGAGCTCTGCGGGTTGGAGGCCGATGGCGCGCAATTCGTCTGCAGGGAGGTAGCATCGGCCCGCCCGCAAATCAGCGGGCAGATCGCGGAGGATATTCACCAGTTGGAGGCCCTGGCCGAACCGTCGGCCCCAGTGGAGGAGCTCCTCCAGAGGAAGACACCCGAAATTTGGGAGCTGCAAGGCGCACAGGCGTGTCCAAAACTCTCCCACACAGCCCGCCACGGCGTAGGTGTAGGATTCGGTGTCTGCCGCTGAGGCGAGGCTTTGTGGGGCGTTTTCGGCGGCGTAGCCGAAGCGGAGTAGGTCGCCGCGTTGGCCGCTGATGATGGTCGAAAGGACGGCGTGAATCTCGGCGCGTAAAGGAGCCGGAAAGTCGTGGTAGGAGCGGAGGATCGGATGGATTCGGGCAAGGAGCCGGGCTTCTCCCGGGTGGGTGCAGCCGAGGCCCGCCAGCAGGGGCGAAACGGTTTCAAGGGACGCGTGCGCGCCGGGAGCGAGGGCCGCTTCAAAGGCAGCGAGGGCTTCCAGCCGGAGGGCCAGCGGGGCGAGGGCTGCGTCGGCGATCGTGTCACTGGCGCGGGCCAGCAAGTAGGCGAGACTCAGAGGGCCGCGCACAGGGGGCGGCAGAAATTTGAGCGACAGGTAGAAGGAGCGGGAGACCGCCGCCAAGAGGGGCGCGGGAACGTCCCCGGTTTTGGCGCGGGCCCCGCACTCTCCAGGCTTCACAAGCCCAGATCTGAGAGCAGTTCCTCGTCAATGCGGCCGGTGACCTCGATTCCGCGGTCTACTTGGTAGGAGCGGATGGCTGAGCGGGTGCCCGCGCCGGAGAGGCCGTCGACGGGTCCGCGGTAGTAGCCGTAGCTGCGGAGTTTTTCCTGCAGATGGGCGACAAGATGACTGCCTGAAGGCGCCAGGAGCCGGTAGTTCGCCGAAGAGGGGGGGAGGCCTTGGTAAACGGGGGGCGCAGCGTACACTGGCGGAGTCACATAAACCGGAGGGGGCGGGTAGTATGGCACTGCGTAGGAGAACGGAGGGGCTCCGTAGTAGGGCCTTGCGTAACGGTAACGGTAGTCGTGGGCGTAGACGGGGCCGCTGTATACTCCGATCTCTATTCTCGAGCGGGGACCGCCACGATAAGCAGGCGGCGCCGCAACGGCAGGCACGCAAAGTAGGGCGATCCATGCGCAGGCCGCCAGAGGGCTCGAAAGGGCGGAGTTCTTTTGGAGTGTGGCTTTCATGATTTTACCCATAACTAACAGAGTATCCATCCACCCACGGGCGCAATGAAAAGAAAACAAGAAAAGTTTCCTTCTGCGTTGCAGGGAGGGAAACCACCGGCCGAAAAAGGCGGACATCCGCAGATGACGGGTTTCACGGATAAAAGGAAACCATTGCGGCACCCCCCCGAACGCTTCAACGAACTGGCCGGACACCCATCGCTGCGAGTTGGACGGACAGAGCTTCCATGGGCAGGCCAATCACGTTGGAGAAGGAGCCCTCAAAGCCTGCGATCAGTTCGCCGTTGTCGTCTTGGGCGGCGTAGGCGCCCGCCTTGTCCAGAGGGTTGATCCTCTCCAAGTAGGCGAGGCGCCGCCCCGCGCTCAGGTGCTGGAAACGGACGGAAGTGCGCTCCACAAACAGACTTTCCCTCGCGGCATCAATGTGCGAGATGCAGACGCCCGAATAGACGGTGTGCTCCTGGCCGTTGAGCTCCTCGAGCATTAGTACGGCCTCCGCCATGGAGGCTGGCTTGCCGAAAATTTTGGAGCCAAGCGCAACAACGGTATCCGCACCCAACACGACGCAATCCGGGTGGAGTGCGGCCACGGGCAGGGTCTTGAGGCGGGCGTTGAACTCGACAAGCCGGGCTGGGTGCATCGAGGTGTCTTGCAGTTCCTCGACGTCCGTGGTGTAGACCTGAAAGGCATAGCCGAACTCGGAAAGAAGGTGGCTCCTTCGCGGCGAGGTGGAGGCGAGAATCAGGCCCGGGGAATCCATGGCTGGGTGGTGCGGTTGCCTTCGGGGGAGCCTCTTTATGGGGCCGGGAGCGGCGGGCTAGTGGCCTAGTGGCCGGCTAGCTCCTGGGCGTATGCGGCGGGTTGCTTGAGGGCGGAGAGGTCTGCATCGGCGTCGAGACGGAGGGTGAAGATCCAACCCTTGCCGTAGGGATCGGTGTTGAGCAGGGCGGGGTCGGAGGTGAGGGCGTCATTGACGCTCTCCACGGTGCCCGAGGCGGGGGAGTAGATGTCGCTGGCGGCCTTGACGGACTCGACGACGCAGATCTGCTGGCCGGCGGCGACGTGGGTGCCCACGGCGGGGAGTTCCACGTAAACAACATCGGTGAGCTCGTGCTGGGCGTGATCGGTGATGCCTATGGTGGCAGAGGCGCCTGAAAGGCGGAGCCATTCATGGGTTTTGGCGTAGAGGAGGTCTTCGGGAATGTTCATGCGCAATGGGTTGAGGTGAGGTGAAAGGACCGCATTAAGCGTTCGGCTGGCGGCGGTAGAGGGGGCGTTTGGAAACGATGGCGGGAAAGCGGCGTCCCCTGATTTCGAGGTCCACCCTGGTTCCCGGGGCGCAAAGCGTGGGGGGAAGGTAGGCCATGGCGATCCCGAGGCCGAGGGTGGGGGAAAGGGAACCGCTGCAGGTTTCGCCTACGAGGGAGTCGCCGTTGTAGACAGGGTAGTGGGGGCGGGGCGGGGGAGTCTTGCCCTCCATGACGAGCGCGACCAGCCGGCGGGTGAGGCCCGAGTCGCGTTGGGCGGCCAGGGAGGTCCGGCCAATAAAGTCGCCCTTGTCCAGTTTGACAAAGGAGGAGAGTCCCGCCTCGAGCGGGGTGTGTTCGGGGGAAAGGTCCGAACCGTTTAGCGTGAAACCGGCCTCCAGACGCAGGGTGTCCCGGGCGCCAAGGCCGCAGGGCAGCAGGCCGAGGGGGCGTCCTGCCTCGAGCAGCTTTTCCCACCAAATGGGGGCGGTTTGCGCCGGGCAGAACCACTCGAACCCGTCCTCCCCCGTGTAGCCGGTGCGCGCAAGGAGAATGGGACCGTTTGGAATCCCCAACGAAATGATCTGGTTGCGGGTGGGCAGGGAAACCTCCGGACCAAGGAGGGCTCTGACGATGGCCTCGGCTTCGGGGCCTTGAAGGGCGAGCCCCGCCCAGAGGTCGCTCTGGTTGTTTACCGCGACTCCGGGGCTTGCGTAGGACTGCAGCCACAGGAAGTCCTCCTCGATTTTGGACGCGTTGACCAGGAGCAGATAGTGGTCCTGTTCGAGCCGGTAGCAGAGTAAATCGTCAATGACTCCGCCCCGCTCGTTTAGGAGCAACGTGTACTGGCCTTGGCCGTTCTCTAGCTGGACAACGTTGTTTGTGAGCATCCGGTTGAGCCAGACTTCCGCGTCGGGGCCTGTGACAAAAATCTCGCCCATGTGGGAGATGTCAAACAGCCCGGCCTGGGTGCGAACCGCCCTGTGCTCCTCGAGAATGCCCTGGTAATGAACGGGCATCCACCAACCGCCAAAATCAATCATGCGGGCGCCGAGTGATTCGTGGACTGGGGCGAGGGGAGTGCGTTTGGGAGCGGTGTCCATGGATGAAATCCGAGGCTAGAGGCCCTGAGAGGGCTGTCAATGCGGGGAAGCTGCAGCCTTGCGCCGGGGTGTGGCGGTGCTGTTGTGTGTGGGGAGGCGCTGGGGCAAAACCCGTCCCAGGCCGTTTGATCGCCCTATGAGCTGGATAGACTTTCTCGAAAAACGGTTTGAGCGCTTTGCCATCCCGCACCTGTTGCGGTATGTGGCCCTTCTCAACGGACTGGCGTTTGTACTCTCCAAACTCCAGCCCGGCTTTCTGAACATG
>CANJYI010000200.1 GCA_947478975.1 Chthoniobacteraceae bacterium | reverse complement strand
AGGGGGGCGGAGCGTGTTTGCGGCCAAAGCCAGTGGACTTTGGAGCGCGGGGTATCCGGTTGCGGCGTAAAATCAGGGATTCCCTTGTGTGAATGTTTGCGGCTGATTGCCAACATGAAGGCCGTCGTCGTTTTTTCGTTTGTTTGCTTTGCCGGCGCGACACTTGCGTCTTCCCGTGGCGCTGAAACGCAGCCCACCGCCGCCGCTGCTGGCAACGAGAAGGTGCGGCACATCATGGAGACCTACGAGGGCCGGGGCACGCTGGCGGATGGCTCTCTTCCGACGCCTCCGACAGAGGCACTCGCCCTGTTTTCTCTCAGGCCGGGGCTGGCGGTGGACCTGATGGCGGCCGAACCTGCGGTGGAGCAGCCCCTGTACATGAACTGGGACTCACGCGGGCGTTTGTGGGTGGTCCAGTACAGGCAGTACCAGTTTCCGGCGGGGCTCAAAATCGTCAGCTACGATTCCCACCTGCGCGCCCAGTTTGACCGGATGCCGCTGCCTCCGCCCAATGGAGAGAAGGGAGCGGACAAGGTGAGTGTTTTTGAGGACTCCGACGGAGACGGCGTCTTTGACAAAAGGAGCGACGTGCTCACGGGGCTCAACATCGCCAGCGCCGCCCTGCCCGGAGCGGGTGCCATTTGGGTGCTCAATCCGCCGTACCTGCTGCGCTACGCGGATGCGGATGGCGACGGGCAGCCCGAGGGGGACCCCGAGGTGGCATTGAGCGGGTTTGGAATTGAAGACACTCATTCGGTGGCCAACAGTCTTCAATGGGGAGTCGACGGCTGGCTTTACGGGGCAAGCGGAAGCACCTGCACGGGGAATGTAAGCTCCGCGGCGTCCCGAAACGTCCGCTGGGAAGGCCAGTGTATCTGGCGGTACCATCCTGAGAGCAAGCGGTTTGAGGTTTACGCCGAGGGCGGCGGAAACACTTTCAGCTTGGACATTGATTCCAAAGGGCGGGTGTTTTCCGGCACGAATGCAGGCGCGACCCGGGGGATGCACTACGAGCAGGGCAGTTACGGCGTCAAAAGCTGGGGCAAGCACGGCCCGCTCACGAATCCCCATGCGTACGGATTTTTTGCGCACATGAACCACGAGGGGGATGCCAAGCGCTTTCCCCAGGCGTTTGTCGTTTATGAGGGAGGGCTCTTGGGGAGCGCGTTTGAGGGCCGCGTGATTGCGCCCAATTCGCTCGCGAACCTCGTTTATGCCAGCGAACTGCTCCCAGACGGATCCACTTTCCGCACACGCGACGAGGCCAACCTGCTCTCTTCCACGGACCGCTGGTTCAGGCCGGTGGACGCAAAGGTGGGGCCCGATGGCGCCGTGTACCTCGCCGACTGGTACGACACGCGCCTCAGCCATGTGCGCCCGGTGGATGACTGGCACAAGACCAGCGGGCGCATCTACAGGGTCCGTCCCGAAGGAGCGCTCCCAAAGCTGGCTCCCTTTGATCTACATTCCGCTCCGCCCCTGCAGTTGTTTGGGTTGCTGACGCATTCGAATCGCTGGTTCCGGCGGCAGGCTGCCCTCGAAATTGGCTGGCGGCACCTGGTCGAACTGGCGCCCGAGCTCCAGCGCGCCGCGGGGCAGACCGGTCCCTATGCGCTGGACGCGCTCTTCGCCTTGGACCTGCTCGGTAAGGTGGAGCCCGCGTTTATAGGGGAGCTGCTGCGGCACTCCGACCCGTACGTTCGGCGTTGGGCTGTTAAGATTGCGGGGGAAAAGCCGGGGCTTTACGCGCAGTGCGCGCCTGATCTGGCGCTGTTGGCGCGTGGGGAAACGCATCCGGAGGTGCGGGCGCAGCTGCTTGCCACCGGAAAACGGCTGCCCGCCGGAGCCGGACTGGCTTTGCTGGAGGCAGCGCTGGGTCCGATGCCGCCAGAGGAGACCCACCTGCCGCTGCTGGCCTGGTGGCTGCTTGAAAGCAAAGTGGCGGCGGATTTGCCGGAGATGCTGGCCGTTTTGGTGCGGGAGCGGCGCCTTCTGGAGAGTCCCCTGTTCGAAACACACCTTTCCCGCAGACTGGGGCAGCGACTGGCTGCCGCGGGGGGGGCCGAGCAGTGGAAGGCGGCGGCAGACCTCCTCCAAGCCTTCACAAAAGAGGCCGCCAGAGCGCCATTTTTGGAGGGAATCTCGACCGCGTTGGACGGGGCCACTCTTCCCGAATTGCCAGCGTCTCTGGGAAAGGCGCTTATGACTCATATGGGGGCCACAGACGGCGGCGAACTCTTGGGCGAATTGCGTTCCGGCAAGCCGGGAGCGGTCGTCGAGGCGCTCAAGGTTTTGCAGAACCCAAAGGCGCCTGAGCAGAAACGCGTGGCTGTTGCCCGCGCTTTGGCGGATGTGGCGGCTCCCGAAGTGGGAACGGCGTTTGCTTCCGTGCTTTCGGGCAGCGCTCCCTCCTCCGGGCTGAAGCGGGCGGTGCTTCTGGCTTCGCTGCGCCAAAACGGGATGGAGATTCCCCGCGCTGTCCTCACGGGTTATGAGGCCCGGTTCGCCGGTGACAGGCAACTGAGGGAGACCGCCCTGCGGGTCTTGGCGGGCCGCGAGGAGTGGGCGCAAGCGCTTGTGCAGGCGGTCGAGGAATGGAAGGTGCCGGCCAAACACATTTCCCCGGAGATCGTTTCGCTGCTCCAAGCCCACAAAAACGCGCCTCTGCAGGAGAGTGTAGCCAGGCTGTGGAGGGGCATTGTCGGCGTGCTTTCTCCCGAGGCAAAGCTGGCAGAGGGGGTGCGCCTCCGTAGCGCGGTGCGGGCCGGTTCGGGGGACTCGGTCCAGGGCCGGGTCATCTTTCAGGAACGCTGTGCTTCCTGCCACAAGCTCTTTGGCGAGGGAAACGCTGTGGGCCCCGAACTGACCGGGTACGAGCGGGGCAGTCTCGACTTCTGGGTGGACAACATCGTTTACCCCAGCCTTGAGATCCGGGAAGGATACGCCACCTACACTGCACGCCTCCAGAGCGGGCAGGTTTTGAGTGGGATGCTCGACTCGCAGTCCGCTGGGGAAGTGGTCCTCCGCGACTTGAGCGGGCAAAAAACGCGCCTGCGGCAGTCTGATCTGGCTGGGTTGGAGGCCAGCCCTGTATCCCTCATGCCGGAGGGGATTCTGGCCGGATTGAGCGAGGCGGCGGTTCGACACCTGTTTGCGTACCTTCAACGAAAGGAATGAGGGTTCGGGTGCAAGGTCGCTAGAGGCGCGGGGGGCGGTCCTGAGCCGGTGCTTTTTTGGGTTGTTTGACGTTTTTTGAGCGGGAAGGTAAAACTTCCCTCCAAACTAGCGAGTGGATCGTTGACAAGCGTTGGGAAACGCATACGTTCATGCTCCCTTTTTCTCTGGAAACGCTTGTCCGTCTCTCCCGAGATCTTATTTATTTTCAGTCTCTTTAAGTTATGAAACGCACCTACCAGCCCTCCAAGCGCACTCGCAAGCAGCAGTTCGGCTTCCGCGCGCGGATGAAAACCAAAAATGGCCGCGCCATTCTTTCGCGCCGCCGCCAGCGTGGCCGCCAGCGTCTGTTGCCAAAGGGCGTGGAAATCCATTTCGAGCGCCAGACCGACCAGAACAACAACGCAGCCAAAGCGCTCGTGCAGCGCAAGCAGCGTCGTGCCGCTCTGCGTGCCTCGACCAAGGCCGTGCGGGCAGCCGCATTCAAGACCGCCTAGGCTTTCGCGTCTCGGGTCTTTGCGCCCCAGTCGCACCCGGGCCATGGATGCTCAGATTCGAAAATTATCCCGTCTCAAGTGCTCTGGCGAGTTTCGCCGGGTGCGGGAGGCGGGTGTTTCGTTTGCGGGCAAGTGGCTGGTTTTCGGGGTCTGGAAGGTGGTGCCGCGAGCGCCCAAGGCGGGCGCCGCTCCCGTTGAGTTGGCTCCTTGTGAAGGGTCACCCGTTTCTCCTTTCGTAGAGGGGCCGCCTAGGTTTGGGGTGGTGACCTCCAGAAAAGTGGGGGGCGCGGTGGTTCGCAACAAGGTGCGGCGCCGGATCCGTCACATTCAACAGGCGCACCTGGCCCGAATCCGGGACGGAGTTTGGTGCGTTACCGTGGCCCGCTTCAGGGTGGCGGAGGCCACCTTTGCCGAGTTGGACGCGGAGTGGTGCAAGCTCGCGCGCCGGGCGGGGATACTCACCGCATGAAGGCTTTGCTGAGGCTGCTCCTCAGGGGGTATCAAATTGGAATTTCACCGGTGCTGCATGCGCTCGGGGGGCCGGGATGCGGGTGCAGGTTTGAACCCAGTTGCTCGCAGTACTGTTTGGACGCACTCGAACTGCATGGCAGTCTGCCCGGGGTTTGGCTTGGAATGCGCAGGCTTGTGCGCTGCAACCCCTGGGGCGGTTCAGGGTATGATCCCGTGCCCGTGAAGCTGCAGGACAAATAAATTTATCTTATGGATCGAACAGGAAAAATTGGCATCGCTTTTGCGATTATCGTGCTGGTGGGCTGGCAGTTTTACTACGGCAAGCAGATGGAAAAGGCGCGCCTCGCGCAGGACGCGGCGGCATTGACTGCTCCCGCTTCCGTTCCCGGCGCCGATTCAGCGGACGCCGCAAAAGCCGCACCCACTCCAACCGTAACTCTGGTCGCCCCCGTGTCCGCACCGAGCGTTTCCTCCCACGCTGGCCCCAAGGTGGTCGAGACGCTCAGTTCGCCTGAGGCCGAATGGGTGTTTACAAACATCGGCGGTGGTTTGGAGCGGGTCAACTTGCTCAAACACAAGAGCGAGGGCGATCAACCCGTGGTGCTCAATGAGTTCGGCGGGATTCCGATCGGGGCCCTCACCGAGGGCTTCGAGGCGACGGTGCTGGAGCCCTACCAAATGGAAGTGGCTGCGGACCGCCAGAGTGTGATCTTCCGCCGGACGGATCCCCGGCAGTTCGTGGTGGAGAAGCGTTTCAGCTTCAGCAAGCCGAAAGAGGCCAAGGGCTCGACCTCCGAGTACCTGATGGACGTCGAGGTGCGCTTCAGCCACACCGGTTCGTCGCCTGTGACTGTTCCGTCCTACGCCATGCGGGTGGGCTCTGCGGTTGCCCTGCACGTCAAGGATCAGGAGCTTTACACCGGCTTCAACCGCTCCAAGGCGGGAGACTCGAAGTTCACGGGCGTCTCTTGGTTTTCCAACAGCGGAATTTTGGGGATGGGCAAGACCCCGGCCCTGTACACCGACTCGGGCGAGATCCTCTGGGCGGGCGTCACCAACCAGTACTACTCGACGCTCCTTACCCCCGTTGGGGAGGTGGCAGCCGAGTCTCTGGCTCGCCGCTTTTCTGTGACGGCCGAACAGTGGAACGTGGGAGGGCGTGTTTCGGATGGAGGCGTGGTTCCGAAGGCCGTCGATGGCGCGCTCCGCTACCCCGTAGCCGTGCTCGAACCCGGCAAGGAGATCGTACACAAACTCAGCCTTTTTGCCGGCCCCCGCGAGTATGGTCGCTTGCAGGATCTGGGCAACGGCCAGGAGGCGATGCTCGACTTCGGGTGGTTTGGGTTTGTGAGCCGGGTACTGCTCAGCTCCATGAACGCCCTCAAGGGGGTGCTTGGGTCTTATGCGGCCGCGATCATCGT
>CANJYI010000199.1 GCA_947478975.1 Chthoniobacteraceae bacterium | reverse complement strand
CAGGTAGTCGAGTCCCTCCTTTTCAGGCCATTCGGAAAACCGGGCCGCCACCGCCACGTCCACCTCGCCCGCTTCGAGGAGGTCCAGCGCCGCGGGAGAGTTGCGGTCGCGAAAGGTCAGTTTGGCCTGGGGAAACAGCGTGCGCACTCCCGCGACTGCCTCGCGCAATTCGTGGGAAAGACAGGCAGGGGTGGTGGCAATGGACAGCATCGCGGGCACCGAGGCGCCCCTGAAGGCCGTCTTGATCGAGTCAAACCCCTCCACCAGGGGGGCGGCCATCCGGGCGAGCCGGGTCCCCTCGGAGGTGACGCGCACCTGCTTGCCAAAGGGCTCCACCAGAACACACCCAAACTCCTCCTCCAACGCCCGCACCTGCTGCCAGACAGACGCCCGGGTCAGGCGCAGGGCTCTGGCCGCCTGCGAAAAGCTGCCGTGCTGAACCACCGCCAGAAGCCCCCGAAACTGTTGCAGGCGGAGTTCTTTGAAGTAATGGCGGGACATGGCGGCGGGGAGCAGTGTTTGCGGCAGCCAAACAAAGGTTTGGAAAACATTCTAAAAGATAAACGCGCTTCCAGCCTATTACTTAGCGCAACCCACCGCGTTCCCTTATGTCCCTTTCCCTATCCTCCCGCAGCCTCGCGCTCTTCGCCTGCCTTCCCGTCTTGGTCCAACCCGCCGCTCTCGCACAGAAGCCGGCCAAGGCTGAGACCCTCAAGGTCAGCATTAACGTCGTTCCCGGAGCCATCCGTTTTGAGACCACACGCTTTGACGTGACTGCGGGCGCCCGGGTCACGTTGACCCTCTCAAACGACTGCGTCATGCCGCACAACCTGATCCTCATCAAGCCGGAAGCGGAGCCGGCCTTGGTCGCCGCGGTGAACACCATGGGGCTCGAGGGCATGGACAAGCACTTCGTGCCCGACGTTCCCGGGATCATCGCCGCCACCAAGCTGCTGCAACCTTTCAGCAAGGAGCAACTCTCCTTCAGCGCCCCGGCGGCCGAGGGAGACTATCCCTACGTCTGCACCTTTCCCGGACACTGGTTTACGATGAGGGGAGTCATGCGTGTGCGTGCCGCCGGCGTCGCTCTGGCCGCTCCTGTGAAAAGCGGAGGCAACGTCGAACAGGTGCCCGATGCGCTCAAAAATTCCGGCATGACACACAAGCCGCTGGGCACTCCGGAAAAGCCCTTTGTCATGCGCACCTTTGCCCCGGACCCCGGATTGGATCCCGCCGTCTTCGCTCACCACGGTGTTGGAAAGGACGGCGTGAAGTACGATCCCGCCACGCGGTTGGATGTCACCGAAAAAGTCACCGACCCGGCTACCGGCGCGGTGAGGGAGGTGCCGGTGGTGCGCAAAGCGGAAAAGGGCATCGCGGGAGCGATCGCCGTAAACCACGGGCCTGATTTTTCTTACGTCTGGGACTCCACCGAGTGCCGGCTGTTGTACGTGTGGCGCGGCGGCTTTCTGGACATGAATACCTACTGGGGCAAGGAGCCCGGAAGCGGACGTCCAAAGATGTACATCCCCCTCCTCCTGGGACACCTCGTGTACAGGGCCTCCGGCTCGATGCCGTTGGAGGGGGGTGTCAAAACCGCCCCCGTTTTCCTCGGGTACAAGATGGAGAAGGGGATTCCAGAATTCCGTTATCGGGTGGGGACAAAAACCTATCGCGAAAAGGTGCTTCCGGCTGGCTTGGATCGGTTTGAGCTGCGGATCACGCCCGAGGAGGCTGGCGGGGCCAATGTGTGGATAGTGCCGCCGGGGGAGACTGCCGTCACCTCGGTGCGGGGGGAGGGCGGCGCGATTGTCGTGTCGGTCAAAGACCGGCCGGAGCCGCCCCAGCCCGCCGCAACACCCGCAGCCGAGGCAAAAACAAAGAAGCCCTAAGCCCCTTCCTTTCATGTTCTCCCAACCTTTTCTTTCCGTGAAAATTTCAAACGCCCTCCGTCTTCCCATGTACGCTGCGCTGGCTTTCGCCGCGGCGCAGCGCCCTGCGGCGGCACAGACCAGTCCGGCAGCCCCAAAGCCGTCCTACCAAGTCGAAGAGATTCCAGTGCCCAAGGGGATCGCGCCGGAGATCGGCGGACTGGGTTTCACGCCTTCGGGCAAACTGGTGGTGCTCACCCGGCGCTCGGGGATCCTGACCGCCCTGCCGACCGCGGACGCAACCCAAATGCAGTGGACCCGGTTTAGCGACCAGTCGCTCCACAATGCAAACGGGCTGTTTGTGATATCGGACCGTGAAATGTTGGTCAGCCAGATGCCAGAGCTGACCCGGGTGCTCGACAACGACGGGGACGGCGTTGCGGACGAGTACCGGACCGAGGCCTCCTTCAACCTGAGCGGTGCCTATCACGAGGTCACGGCGGGACCCGTTCCCGACGGCAAGGATGGCTTCTTCATCGCACTCAACACCGCCTCCCATTCGGGGTTCACCTTCGAACATACGCGCGGCGTGTTTTCCGAGGTGAGCCGGCGGGGACGCAACTTCGCCTCGGTGCAGTACCGAGGCTGGGTCATGCACTGGGATCCGAAGACGGGACTGACCCCATGGGCCAAAGGCTTCCGCTCGCCCAACGGCATCCAGACCGGCCCGGACGGAGCCGTGTGGGTGACGGACAATCAGGGCGACTTTCGCACGACCAATCCGCTCTACCACGTCGAGAAGGGTCTTTTCTACGGCCACCCCTCCTCGCTGGTCTGGGATCCCGAGTACGTCAAAGCCGACCCAAAGCGGGATCCGCTGAAGCAACCGATGGCCGAATTGGACGCGATGCGGACTCCGGCAGCCGTGCTGTTTCCGTACGGATTTTCCCGTTCTCCGGCCGAGCCCCTCTTTGACACAACCAATGGAAAGTTCGGCCCCTTTAAGGGGCAGATGCTCGTTGCAGACGCCGCGGCGCCGCGGATCATTCGGGTGATGCTCGAAAAGGTCGACGGGGTGATGCAGGGCGCCTGCGTGGACTTTTACTCCCACAACGGTCTGCGCAACGGTTCGAACCGGATGGCGTTTTCCCCGGAGGGAACGGACCTTTACGTGGGCCAGACGATGCGCGAATGGGCCGGTGCCATGGAGGGGCTCCAGCGGATCAAGTTCAATGGCGGCAACGTTTTTGAAATTCTTTCGATGCACCTGACGCGGGACGGCTTCGAGTTGGAATTCACGCAGCCCGTGGATTCCGGGGTTGGTGAAAAACCGGAGGCTTTTGCGACGGAATCGTACTGGTACGAATACGCTTCCAACTATGGCGGGCCTGAGTCAGAAAGCGAAAAGGTGCGCGCCTCCTCGGTTAAATGGAGTGCGGACCGACGGAAGGTGCGGCTGGTTTATCCGAAGATGCAGGCGCAAAAAGTGATGCGGGTCAATCTGACCGGCTTCACCTCGGGCGCCCAGCCTCTTGGCCACGCCATGGTCGCCTACACCATCAACCGTCTGGCCAAATAGTCCGCGCTTCCCGGGCGTTCCCAACACCACCAGCAACCAGCGGGCAGGGAACCGCCTGCCCCCCTGTCTAAACTGAGCACCCCAATGAGGACACCCACCCCCCTCACCCATCCAAGATGAAATTTGCCATTTGCAACGAAACCTTCCCCGACTGGTCCTTCGAAAAAGCCTGCCACTTCGCTCGCGAATGCGGCTACACCGGGCTTGAGGTCGCTCCCTTTACCCTCGCGAAATACGCCACCGAGGTCGGCCCCGCCCGCCGGGCCGAGCTGCGCAAAACCGCCACCGACGCGGGACTCGAGATCATCGGCCTCCACTGGTTGCTCGCACAGACGGAGGGTTTTTATCTCACGACCCCCGACCCGGCCGTCCGCGCCGCGACGGCTGACTACCTTTGCGAGTTGGTGCGCTTGTGTGCGGATCTGGGCGGGCACGTGATGGTGTTGGGCTCTCCCAAGCAGCGCAACCTGCTCCCCGGCGTTTCGCACGAGGAGGGAATGCGCCTCGCCGCCGACACTTTGCGGCATGTCGTCCCCGAGTTGGAGCGGCATGGGGTCACCCTTGCCATTGAGCCGCTTGGGCCGGAGGAGGGAGACTTCCTTCGCACTGCGGACCTCGGCGTCGAGTTGATGCGGATGGTGGACTCCCCAAACTGCCGGCTCCACCTGGACGTCAAGGCAATGTCGACCGAGCCTACTCCCATTGTGGAAATCCTCCGCAAGCACCAGGGCAGCATGGCGCATTTTCACGCCAACGATCCAAACCGCCGCGGTCCGGGAATGGGGGAGGTGGATTTCACGCCGATCTTCGAAACGCTGCGGGAGATCCGGTACAACGGCTGGGTCTCGGTCGAGGTGTTCGACTACACGCCGGGCCCGGAATTCCTCGCGCTTGAGAGCATCCGTTACATGCGCGAAACGCTCGAACAGATCGGGCCCAAAGCATAGGGCCGTAGCGCGTTCACGGCGGATAACTTCCCTCGAACTCGCTATGAAACAGAAGGTTATCCGCAGATGAAGCAGATGTTCACAGATACCCCTGATGGTCTCCTCTTATCTTTTGAATCTGTGAAATCTGCGGATCAGCCTCAACGGCCGATGCAAACGACTTCCTTCATGCTGCGGTGGTAGAGGCGGCCGTTGGCGTGGGAGAGGGAGTTGAGGCTCCAAGTCTCGCCGGGCGTTCCGAGGTCGTTGACGGAGAGGAGCGCCTTTTCGTCCAGGACCTCAGCGTTCGCATTGAGGGTGTAGGTAATCCCCAGCATCGTCGTGAAATACACGTTGCCGCCGACCGCAGTCGGACTCCCCAGGTAGCCCCACCACCAGCCATCCCCCTGGGAGCGCTTGTCGCTCGCAATATCAATGCCCTTGGAGTTCACCGTGGAGGACTTCTGCGGCTCGCCCCAGATCAGGCGGTCGGGCTTGCCCTGTTCCCGGGCCACGGATACCGGCAGTTCGAGGTACTCGACCTTACCGCTTTCCAGATGAACGCGTCCCACGCTGTAGGGGGGGCCGAGGTGCTTGCCCGCTTCGGTGTAACACAGAAACCAATGCCAGTTGCCCAGAAGAATGTTGCAGTGCTGGGCCGGAAAAACCTTCAGCGGAGGCGTTTGTTTTGAAAGGTCCGTGTCCGTGAGGAGTTCGTACTTGCCGGTGGCCGGCAGAAAGCGGCGCCAGTCCACCTTTGCCGTGAGCGACTGGGTGCGCAAAAGCGCCCCGGATGCGGTGTCGAGGACCAGCTGTTCGGAGTTGTCGCTGTTGATCCAAAGGGAGTATTTGGCGCTCCAGTGCTGCGCGTAGGCGGCCTTGCCCTTGCCGGGTTCATGGCGCCAGAGCGTGCGTCCCTCGCGGCCGGGGGCCAGACTGGTCAGACTCAGTCCGACGGGCAGTTCGGGCACGCCGTGGTAGGCCCCGCGGCCTTGCAGGAGCGCGGGTGAGCCGTCCGCGAGTCTGCCGAACACCGGGGTGTCGTAGTGGGTGAGCGCATCGTCGGAGACCCACAGGGTGCGGCCCGTCCGCTTGTCGATGCCGCGGATGTAGTTCCACGGATCGTTGGGCTCCCGTTTGGGATCGTCGAGGTCCCGGGGCTCCATGTTGAGCAGGGCGTCGCCCACAAGCATCGGCTCGAACTGCTTGTT